>CAILUR010000067.1 GCA_903837445.1 uncultured bacterium
GACCGCGACTTTTATATAATACATATCCTTTTAACCCCTGTCATTTTTTACTCAGCTTAAATATATTTTTACTCATGAAAATATTATAACTGGTCCAGTCGTTTTCGTGTGAAAGTTTAGAAAAAGTATGTCGTGGATAAATAATATTTTAAAGGCTCAAAAATGTTTCCCGCTCCCCTAAACTCATCAATGACAGCAATATCCGATCTTAAGCCCTCAAACTCCATACTTGCGCCCACTGTCGCGGCAGTTATGTATTTATCAGTGCTTTGTCCAGGCAAGATATGAAAAGAAAAGTTAATAGGATAAGAAGTATAATAGCTTCCCGCTCTCAGGGTAAGCCAATCAAAAAGTGCATATTCTGCGCCTATATTATAAGTTCTGGTATAAAACACGCTGTCCACATGGTCTAAACTATCTCCTGCAATATATTTACTTATTGCTTCTGGTTCAAGCAAATTCTTTATATCCAGTGCGAAAATAACCCCTGGCGCTGGGCGGACAGCGATTCCCAGATTTATATTACAGGGAGTCACATTGGTATACCCTAAAGGTTCTCCTCCATAACTCCACAGCCTATAAATATACTTAGAAAAATAAAATACACTCTGTGCCTGTATCCCCGCATCAAAATACTCGTTGAAATGTACCAGGGCTGAAGCACTTAAAGAATACGCATCCGTTCTTGTATTTTTCCAGTTAAACAAATTTGAAAATTTAAAATCTACTCCAAGTGCGATGTGGTCGTCCACTTTATTTGCCACAGCCAGTTTCATTTCAAAAAGGTTGTCCGTTTTTTCATAAGTGGCATCACACGCCTCACACTTTGGATTCCCTTCCAGCGAATAGGAGAGATAGCCTCCAAAATATTTTTGTGCGTATAAAATATCAGCCCCTGTTTTTAAATAGTTTTCAAACACCAATCCTTTAAATGTCTGTTCTGTATAATCTCCCTGTATAGTGACACTGCGTTTTTCATAAAGGGCAAGCCCAGCAGTATTATAGAACAGACTATTTTGGTCATCCGCCACTGCAGTAAAGGCTCCACCCATACCCATAGGTCTGACCCCTTTCATAATAAAAGGAATTTCATATGCGCTTAATACCGAAACTACGCTTAATAAAATTAATAAAATAAGTGTTTTTTTCATTTTTTGTCCCGCCTTATATTTTTAGCAAAAACTTTATGGCTTCTTCAAATTCTTTCAAATCAATAGAGGTGTTCTTGCAAGGCCCTTCAGGTCTTATGTTTGCTATTCCTATCACAGTAATTTTTTTAGACACATCTGAAATTCCTGCCACCAAATCCCGTTCGCAGGCCACGCCTATGATAGCATCAGGATGACAACTTTTTACCATTTGCCTTGCCGAAGAACCGCCTGTGGCTGTAAAAATAGTGACTCCGTATTTTTGCGCAAGTGCCGTAGTCATTTCCCGTGTTTCACGACTGAGACAGCGTGGTAAAAGCACCAAAAGACTTTTACTTTTTAAATTTCTCCCCGCCGCGTACACCAGCGCATTATTCACTCTTAAAAAAGAATGCATTACTCTGTCTTTGGAGACTTTAAACACTGACGCCACCCAATACACCAAAGGAAAAAGCCACTCTAAATGCAAAGCCCCCTTTGACATAAAGAAAAGAAAGTTTCTGCCAGACCCCACAGTGAGAAGCAAAAGCCCTGACCAGATATAAAAGACAATAAAAGAAGCTGTCAGTAAGTATTTTATGCCTGTCTCCAGCGCTGGATTCCAAGCTGAAAGCCGTAGAGAAATCATATAATATGCGAACAAGGTCAAGCCAGTAAAGACAGTCAAAGAAGCCAGATAAATAATTATAAAAAGAGCCCTGCCTTCCTTTATCTCTTTTTCATAATGCGTCAGGTCTCCCGCCCACCCTGACCATTCATCCCCCAGGTTGCGGTCAATAATCTTTTTGCTTTCTTCATTCATCATTTCAGACATATGCGACTCCTCAAAAAATCTAAATTAGTTTTATCCCTGTCAGCATTCTTCCTGTCTTTCCCTTATCTCTTCTGTGCGAGTAAAACAGTTTTGGATTACAGGCTGTGCATATATCATTTATAAATATCTTTTCCTTTTTAACGCCTGCCGCTTCCAAAAGTTGGCTTGAGGCCTTCCACAAATTCATATATATTTTACCATTTTTTTTATTGAATATCCCATTAAAAACTTTCTGTTTTTTGAGTTTATATATCTCTTGCCCCACTTCATAACAGCAAGGCCCGATAGCCGGAGAAATGCCTGCGCTAATGGTCTTGGGGTCCACGCCGAATCTTTTTTTCATTACAGCAATGGTTTTTGAAGTTATTTTATTTGCCACGCCGCGCCAGCCAGAATGAATAGTCGCAATGACTTTATGTTGTCCTGTTTTATCCGTTCCATACAAGACAAGCCCCACGCAATCCGCCACTTTAACCGCTATAGCCACCTTTGGCAAAGCCGTTATCAGCGCATCTGCTTTCGTGTCATTTACGGTCTGCTTGTTTTTATCAGTCACCACTATTATTTTATCGCTATGCACCTGTTGCGGGGCATAAATTTTTGTCGTCCCAAAAACTGCACTAATTTTTTTTGTGTTTTTTATTATGTGGTTTGGTTTATCCTGAGTATTTCTGCCTGTATTGAGGGACGCATAGGCGCCTGTGCTTACTCCGCCCACACGGGTAGTAAAAAAATGTGCCACCCCGAGGGCATCCAGGCGTTTATTCTTTATGAGTTTTATTCCGTTAATGGTCTTTAAGTAAAATGGTGTCTGCATATGAAGAATTATATCACAAGCAGCAAAAGTTATTTTTATTTTATCTTCCCCATATATTCCCTTATGCCTTCCGCTATCGCCTGCGCCATTCTATCCCTTTCTCGGACGCTTCTTAATTTTTGTTCTTCAGCTGGATTTGAAATAAAGGCAGTTTCTATAAGGACTGACGGCATATTTGTTTTGGCTATGACATAAAACGGGGCGCGTTCTCCAGGTTTCCATTTGCAGTTAAAGGCTTTTACTATGCTGTGTTGTATATTTCCCGCGGCTTCTATACTCAGATACTCAAAAGCCCCTTTTCGCAGGTCATTTAGCAACATTTCAAACATTCCTATGCTTTTATTTTCAAACTTTGCAGCCTCTTCCGCTTCTTTTGAAGTGGCTATTCTTCCATATATATATGAGCGCGTGCCTTGGGCTCTTCCGTCTCTTGAAGCATTGGCGTGCAAACTTATAAAAAGGTCCACTTTATTTTTGTTGGCGAAGCCAGCTCTTTCTTTTAAGGCGATAAAGACATCCGTATCTCTGGTCATAATTACTTTTATATTTTTATCCGCCAGATATCGCCTCAACCTGACACCAATATCCAAGACCACATCTTTTTCTCTCAAACCTGTCGGCCCTGTGGCACCTGGGTCGTGCCCGCCGTGTCCTGGGTCTATGACTATTAGTTTTACTTCTTTTGGAGATTGCCCTTCTTTTTCTTTTATCAGTACTGGGGTTTCTCCCAGCACCACCTCACTGGGGGCTTCTGGAACTGACAGGTTTGGTATTTTGGTGGGAATATATTTTTTTTCCAAGATTTCCACAATTTTATTGTAGGTGTATTCGCTTATTAAAATTTTTTCATTTACTATTATCGGAGCCTTATCCAATTTTATCCTATATTTTTTGTAAGTGAGATACTCGCAGTCCGGGTATAATTGTATTTTTTTCTTTTCTTTTTCTACTGTAATTTTCCCTGTGTTCCACTCAAAAGAAGTTTTTGTTTTTTTTTCCATTTCCGCGTATTTAATATTTACTAAAGCTTCGGCGGTCAAAACGGAACAGAACAAACCTATGGCAGCCGCCGCCAATATGAGTTTCTTCATTTTATCCTTTTTTTAATTAAGTTTTGGCAGGTGTCGTCTGCAGATATCTATTCTCTGCCAGGTCGGAATTGCCAGCCCTTCATTTTCATAATTGCCTTCCATAAAATCAGTGGCGCTCTTTTCAATGGCGCTCTGTATCTCTTTATCTACAGTTTCCTTGGACTCTTCTGGCTTTGAGCTCTCATCTTTTTTCGAAGCCGCCGCCAGAGGTGTAAACTGGTTATACGCTTCGGAAGTTCCACCTTGTCCAGAAAGTGCGTCATCGTGCAAGCCTGAAATCAGCATTGTCACTTCTATTTCATCGCCCATATCAGCCACATTTGTGTGTCCAAATTTTACCATAGCGCCAGCCCCAGTGTATTTGAGTTTGAGCTCCTCGATAGCCTTTATATCTCCCACACTCATATTTCCAAAGAAATTTATTACTATAAAATTCGCATCGTTCAAATTTGGATTTCCCATAAACCGGTTTTTAATAGCGTTTTCAAAAGCCGTCTTTGCTCTATTTGCACCACTTGCTTTACCTACTCCCATAAAAGAATTGCCTTTGCCTTTCATAGCTCTTTTCACATCCGCAAAATCAATATTTTGTATCCCTGTTTTTGAAATCATTTTTACCAACCCACGCATAATATCGATAAGTACAATATTTACTGCTTTATACGCTTCATCCATGCCTGTGTCTTCAGTAAACAATTCCAAAATTTTTTCATTCGGAATATCCACTATCATATCTACTTTATCTTTCAACGAGGCGTATGATTCCCTGACTATTCTGCTTTTTTCTTCATTCAGTTCCACATTAAAAGGAGTTATCACAAAGGCGGCAGTTAAAATATCCATTCCCCGTGCGATATCCGCTATTACCGGTCCTGCCCCTGACCCTGTGCCTCCGCCCAAGCCCGCTACCAGCACGACCATATCTGCTCCACGCAATTTATTTTCTATAATATTTCTGTCCTCTTCCGCAGATTTTTGAGCTTTTTCAGGAGTGTTCCCTGTGCCTCTGCCTTTGGCAACTTTTTTTCCTATCTGGATTTTTTCGTGGGAGTCAATTTTGTTAAGCGACTGCGAATCTGTATTTATCGCTATCAGCTCCACATCCCGCATAGTCATTTGACACATATCGTTGATAACATTACACCCACACCCACCGATACCCACTACTTTTATTAAAGTATCCGAGCTGTCTATTATCGTATTCTGTTCCTCTACCAATTCAAATTTCATTTTTCCCATTTTTTGCCTCCTATTAGGCTTTTATATTTTTTAAAAAAATTCACTTAAGAATTTTTTTATTTTATCACTCGTCTTCGTTAAAAATCCACCCGAGCTTGAAATCAAGCGCTCGTTTTTCCCGTGTTCTCTCACAAAATAATCAATGATCCCTACCACAGTGGAATACTGAGGTTTGTCTATCACCTCATACCGGCCCGTTACTTTTTCCTGAAGGGGTACGCCTATGCGCACACTGCCTCCCATATTTTCCTGAACAAATCTTAAAAGCCCGTTTAGCTTCGCGCCGCCACCAGTCAGGACTATTCCAGCGCCATAAAGTGATTTATCTATGCCCTCATTTTTTAGTTCTTTTTTTACCATATCAAAAAGCTCGTATATTCTGTATTTAATATAAGGTGCTAAATCTTTTCTAAACATTGGCCTTGTCGAAGTCCGGGTACGGTCCGGCACCTCTATTATTTCCTCGCCCGCGTCTTCTTCATAGAGCAGCCCGTATTGTTTTTTTATTTCTTCGGTAATACTTTTAGAGGTCTGCAGGGCTGGCACTAAATCCCCAGTAATATATTTTCCCCCGACCGGAATAATTTTTATAAACTTGAGCGCATTTTTATGATAGAGCGCGATATCCGTAGTGCCTCCCCCAATGTCAATAAGCAGGACTCCGAGTTCTTTCTCATCTTCATAAAGTGTAGCGTTTCCCGAACCTATCGGCTGAATATAAATGTCATCCATTTCATACCCAGCCATTTTTATAGTTTTTCTCACATTCTCCACGAGAGTGGTAGCCCCCGTGACTATATAGACATCCGTCTCTATCCTGACTCCGCTCATTCCAAGCGGGTCCATTATTTCATCTTGTCCATCAATTATATATTGCGTCGGTATCACATGGAGAATTTCTCTGTCCGCTGGCAAAGGCATACTTTTTGCGCTTTCTATAGCGCGGTCCTTATCCGCCTGCGTTATTTCTTTTTCTCTGGAGAGAGTAAGCGTCGTGACCCCGTGACTTTTTATTCCTGTTAAATGTTTTCCTCCGACAGAAGCTATCACATTATTTACTTCTATATCTTTCCCAGCAATTTTTTGAGCTTTTTCCACGGAAGCTTTTACTGCACGGGCGGCCTCACTTATATTTGAAATAGTCCCTTGCTGTGAACCGTTGTTTTCCTCTTCGCCCACACCTATCACATTTATCTGTTTCCCCCTAATTTCAGCTATGACTGTCACCACTTTTGTCGTACCAATATCTACCGCTGCTACAATCGTTTCATCCTGATTGCTCATGTTTTTGCCACTTCCTTTCGTTTTTTATTTTACCTGCCCTATCTCTCAGACAGGAAAATTTCTTATTTTATTATTACTTTGTCTTCCGCACTCAAATCCACTGAAGAATATTTTTTGTGCATTCTTTTTACTGTCCGCATAACAAAAGCATAATTGGACATTTTTTCATTTGTCACACTAGCTCCACAGCGTATCACTTTATTGCCTACCGTTATCATAACTATCTCTTTAGGATTATTTATCCGCACTTCCGAGATATCTGTCAGATACTTTTTATCCAGTTTTAATATCTGCTTGAAGGCATCGTTTTTATTCGCACTTTCCTTGTTTATCTCCCCGGTAATTACAGGCAAATTAAAAGTGCCAGCACTCCCATCATTTTTCTCATAACTTCCATCATTAAAGACAGTGAGCGTCTCATCTCCTATTATCGTGTACATTGCTGTTCTGAAAGGATTTTTAAGCCCTCCTGAACTCTGCGGAGTTTCTTTCTCGCCCAAAATTTGTTCTACAGGCGCTTTTATTGCCAGCGGTTTTGCACTGGCTTGTATTTTAGTTTTAGTTTTTAAACTTCCTGTCTTCATAGCTCCCACAACATATTTCATTACGAGGTTTAAGCTAAAGGCCAACACCGCCAAAATAATAGCAGCGCGCAGTAGGCCTTTTAATCCAGCCATTAAAGCCCCTATTATTTTGAAATTGCCGAGTGTCCCAGTGGTCACTCTTCTGGTTACCCCTCTTTTTTTCGCCATTATACGCCCCTCTTTAGAGCTTCTTGTAAAAGTATAATGATAAGGTCATAAAAACTTATCCCTGCTTCTTTTGCCGCCTGAGGAAACAAGCTGACTGGCGTAAAACCAGGAATCGTGTTGCACTCCAGCGTATATATTTTTTTTCCGCTTACTATCATATCTGTGCGCGATAAATCCCTACAGCCGAGAAGCTGATGCGTGCGCACTGCTATTTCTTGTGCTTTTTTATAAAGTGTTTTTTCTATTCTGGCTGGCATTATATGATCTGACTTTCCAGCAGTATATTTGGCATCAAAATCATAAAACTTATTCGCTGGAACTATTTCTATAACTGAAAGCGCCTTGTCTATAAGTACAGGTACGGAAATTTCAACACCTTTAATATATTCCTGTATAATGACGCGTTTTGAAATTTTTTGTACTTTAGGCAGTGCCGCCAGCGCCTCTTTTACCGTCTCCACTATAAAGACGCCTACAGCAGACCCTGCATCCACTGGTTTTAAAACTACAGGATACTTCAGTTTTATGTTTTTCACTTCTTTTGCCGTTGTCACTTCACAATACTTCGGCATAAGAATCCCGTTTTTTTCCAAAAATTGCTGAGTCATAGTTTTATCCATAGCCAGCGCCGATGCCAAAGGGCCGCTTCCCGTATAAGGCACGCGTAAAAATTCAAGAATGGATTGCATTATTCCATCTTCCCCGTATTTGCCGTGAAGCGCTATAAAAGCCACATCCAGTTCAGCGTTTATTATTTTGTCCAGTGTATGCGTGTCTATATCTATGGCGACTGCATTCGCGCCTTTGGCTTTCAGCGCTTTATATACAGCATTTCCGCTGATAAGCGAAATAGGTCTTTCAGGTGAGAGCCCACCCATTAACACGCCTATTCTCAGGTCTTTAATATCGTGTGTCATTTATCACTCCACATATATAATTTCTTCGATTAAAGTTATCTTATTTTTCTTTTTGATTTCTTTTTTAACTTTTCCTATCAGTGTTTTTATATCCAGATAAGTCGCATTGCCTTCGTTCACAATAAAATTGGCGTGCTTTTCTGAGACCTTGGCGCCGCCCACTTTCAACCCTTTTAACCCTGCCTTTTCTATCAAAATCCCTGCAGTATATTTCTCTCCATTGCGGAAAATACTGCCTGCATTAGGAAAGTTCAGCGGCTGTTTTTCTGCACGCTCTTTTAAATTTTGCTGTATCTGCGCAAGCGACTCCACGACATTGACTTCTTTCAAAGAAAGTTCCGCGCCGAGAATTATATCTGTTTTGCCTATAAAGACACTTTGGCGATATCCAAAGTGACATTTTTTAGCATCTATTTTTCTTACTTCATTTTTTTTATTCAGCACATACACAAAGTCCACCACATCTCCTATGGCTTTTTTCTTTGCGCCCGCGTTCATATAAAGTGCGCCGCCCAGAGTGCCTGGAATCCCAGCCATATACTCAATGCCCCCCAGCCGGTTTCCCACGGCAAATCTCAACAAATTGTAAACCGTTATGCCTGCCCCTGCGTAAAAGCCGCCGCCTTCTTTTACTCTGGCTTTTTCAAAATCCCCTTTTAAACTTATAAAATATTTCTTCACGCCTTTGTCGTTGACAAGCATATTCGTCCATTTTCCAACTATGGCAAATTGCTTTTTATTTTTTCTTAAAAACGCCGCCGCAAACATAAGTTCTGCTACATCATTGACCATAATAAGCCCAGACACCTTCCCGCCCACCTTGAAGCTGGTCAGGTGCTTGACATCAAAATCACTTAAGCACTTTATGTTTTTTCCGGCAAACCCTGCGGCTATTTTGTTCATTTTATTTTAAGTCCTTTTTTTATTTCATCTCTGAGCGCTATGATATTTCCTGCGCCTATAAGAAAGACGAAATCGCCTTTTTTTACGGTCTTTTTGAGCTGTTTTACTATGTCTTTCCAGTTTTTTTCATAACTCACATTCTTGTAGCCATCTGCCGTCATAGAGTCCTTTATAAGGTCCGAAGTCACGCCTGGGACAGGTGCTTCTCGCGACGGATAGATATTGTCAATTATGACATGGTCAGCCATTTCCAACGCTTTGGCAAAATCTTTATACAACTGCTGGGTGCGTGAGAACAAATGCGGCTGAAAGACCGCAATGATATTTTTATCTGTGACTGTTCTGGCAGTGGCGAGCACTGTCCTGACTTCTGTGGGATGGTGCGCGTAGTCTTCCACTATGGTATAGTTTTTCTGTTTAAAGATAGAGAACCGTCTTTTTACATTCTTAAATTTTTTCAGCGCCTTTTTTATAATCTCGGGTTTTATTCCCATATCGTGGGCTATGGCTATCGCCATTAAAGAGTTCATAACACTATGCTTGCCGGCGACATTGAGTTCAAAATCTCCCAAGTCTGCTTTCCGATAGGTGACCTTAAAAGTCTGCCTAAACCCTTTGGTCTTTATCATCCCTGCAAAAATATCATTTTTAGGATCCATTCCAAAAAAGACTTTTCTTACAAAAATTTTGCTCTCTATTGCACGCACATTACGGTCATCCCCGTTTAGATATGCCGCGCCATAAAAAGGCACTTTATTTACAAAGTTTACAAAAGCTTCTTTGAGAGAATCCATATTCTTATAATAATCCATATGGTCATCATCAATGTTCGTCACTCCTGCAATGACAGGACTCAAGTGTAAAAACGAACCAAAGGCCTCACAGGCTTCCACTATGACATATCTTCCCTTGCCTGCTTTGGCGTGAGTGCTTTTCGCTTTTACTACGCCGCCTATGACATAAGTGGGATCCATTTTTGCTTCTTCCAAAATATGTGCAATCATTGAAGTGGTGCTTGTTTTACCGTGCGTGCCCGCCACTGCTACTCCGTATTTCAAACGCATAACTTCATTTAACATAAGGGCTCTCGGCATAACTGGTATTTTAAGTTCCTTGGCTTTTAAAATTTCTGGATTTGTATCTGGCACAGCATTGGAGTAAACCACCGCATCCACCTGTGTCACATTTTCCGCCCTATGCCCGATAAATATCTTTCCCCCAAGCCTTTTTATCCTGTCAGTATTTTCACTGCGTTTTATATCAGACCCTGTCACTTCATACCCCATATTAATAAATATCTCAGCTATGCCATTCATACCGGCACCGCCTATCCCTATGAAATGAATCTTTTTAACTTTTTGTATCACCGTGTCCTCCTTTCTTTCATTTTTCTCTTACAGCATTACTTTTATTATATTTCCTACACTGTCACCCTTTTTCATTTTTGCCAGGGCCAGTTTTATTTTGCTATTATTTTTTTTTTCCATTATTTCTTTAACTTCCGCATAAAGAGTCGCGCCAGTCAGTTCAGAGTCCTGTATCACTTTTGCCGCGCCGTGAGCGAGCAACACTTTTGCATTTGCTTCCTGATGCTTCGCTGTCGCATAAGGATAAGGCACCAGTATCGCTGCGAATTTAAGTTCTATTATTTCAGCCAAAGTGCCTGCGCCTGCTCTTAAGACTCCTGCATCCGCCATCGCATAGGCATCTGCCGCATTATGTATGAATTCAAAGGGCTTTATTTTCAAGGTTTTAAACTTAGTTGCTATCTTTTTTGCTCTTGTGAAAGCTTCACTCCCACACATCCATATCAATTGTAGGCCTTTCATATTTTTTTCAAAGAGCGGTAAGCTTGCCTCTACTGCCGCATTCACGCTTTTAGCGGCTCTGGAGCCCGGCATTATCAGGAGAGTTTTTGCTCCTGTTTTTAAACCAAACTTCGCAGCTGCTTTTTTACGGGTGCTTCCCAAAAGACTTGCCCGCACTGGATTGCCAGTCACCACTGCCTTGCCTTTTTGAAACTTGGCCGCCGTCTCTTTCATTCCCACTGTCACCGCTGTTACAAAAGGCGCCAAAAGTTTATTGGCAATTCCCGGCACAGCGTTGGGTTCGTGAATAACTGTTTTTTTACCCATTAACGCCGCGGCTATGAGTGGGGGGAAAGACACAAAGCCCCCAGTCCCAAACACACAGTCCGGAGCAAACTTTTTCACTATTTCAGCGGCTTTTATTACCGCTGTAATTGTAAAGAACAAATTGCTTATATTTTTCAAAGTCCATTTTCTCACCAAGGGTCTTGCCGGAACGCCTTTAAAAGCATAGCCGGCTTTTTCTATTATGCTTTTTTCCATTCCATAATCACTGCCCACAAACAATAGCTGCGCTCTTGTTCCATATTTCTTTTTCAAAGCATCCGCCACTGCTATTGCTGGATATATATGTCCACCCGTACCACCGCAAGCAAACATAACTTTCATATTATTCCGCTTTCCCAACAGCTTTTTTCGAAAGCGCAAGCAAAAGTCCCACGCACATAATATTTACTACCAAAGCAGACCCTCCCGCACTTATAAACGGCAGAGTAGTACCTTTCGCCGGCAAAAGTCCTGTCGCCACTCCTATATTTATAAAAACCTGACTCATTATAAGAAAGGTAATCAACGCCGCCAGATATTTTTGTTTTTTTTCTTTTATATGCATAGCGACAAGTACGCCTTTCCACATAAAAAATATAAATATGCCTATCACCGTAAAGGCTCCAACAAAGCCAAGCTCTTCGGCAATAGTGGAAAATATATAATCCGTGTGTGGCATATCTAAAAATAAATTTTTCTGTTTTCCCTGCGAAAATCCAGTCCCAAAAAGTCCGCCTGAACCCACAGCTATCATTGACTGGATGGTATGATAGCCCGTATTAGCGGCATCTTTCCACGGGTCAAGCCAAGCCTGCATTCTCCCACTTTTATTTTTACTCATTCTTATATACAGTGTAAGTGCAATTATCGCTACAGTGCCCACTGGGATAAGCCACAAAAAAGATATGCCTGCAATAAGCAAAGTTATTACATATATGGAGCATATTATAATTGCGCCCCCCAAATCCGGTTGTTTCGCAAGAATCCCACATATGACAATGGTAATTATGAATGACTTTATAATTTTATCTTTCATTTTTATTTCAGTATTTCCAAAAAGATCTGCGAGAAAAATCACATATGCCATTTTTACAAACTCATACGGTTGAATTACAAAAAGAGTGTGTTTTACCCCTATCCATCTGCTCGCATTATTAACATTAATACCTATTTTTGGTACTAGTGTCAAAAATAGCAAAAAAATACTTCCGTATATAAGAAAGGGCACTTGCTTTCTTAATTTTTCATCTGACAACCTGAAAAAGTAGATAGCTCCAAATATGCCCGCAATTGCCCACACTATCTGCCTTGTC
The DNA here is from genome assembly GCA_903837445.1 of uncultured bacterium. Lineage (GTDB taxonomy): Bacteria > Oederibacteriota > PGYV01 > PGYV01 > CAILUR01 > CAILUR01. The sequence goes on from CAILUR010000067.1 coordinate 12,414, forward strand.
ATATAATAAGCCCAATTATGCTTTCCTTCCAAAGCCGTCGCCGCGCTGGAACTTCCGACAAGGGCCACCCCACCGAGGACTAAAATTAATACCGCTATAAAAATACCATAATCAAATCCCTCTTTATTTGGCTTCATTTTGCCGCCTGCCTATTAACAAATTTTTTAAACTCATTGCCCCTGTGGGTATAGTCGTCAAACATATCAAAACTCGCGCACCCTGGAGACAAGAGCACTGCCTCCACATCCGACAAAGCCGCGGCTATTTCCACCACAGCTTCCATATCTTTAGCTTCAAGCACGCTGAATTTTTTATTGAAAATATTTTTAAGTTTTTCCCTGTTTTCTCCGAAGACAATTATATGTTTCACCCGCGCTGGCAGATAATTAAACAACGGCATAAAATCTGTATTTTTTTCCCTGCCTCCCAAAATCAGCACCATAGGTTCGCTCACCGTGTCCACCGCTTTCATTATCGCGTCTATATTTGTGCCCTTTGAGTCATCAATATATTTTTTCCCGTTAACTCTTGCTATGACTTCTATCCTGTGTGCCGCAAGTTTAAACTTTTCCAAGGTCTCTTTTACTTTTCCCATATCCAGCCCTATTATTTCCGCCGATATAATCCCTGTCAAAGCATCAGCAAAATTATGTTTCCCCTGCATAAGCATATCCGTAGTGTCAAATATTTTTTTGGCACTGCCCTCTGTCACTTTATAAAAGGTCTGATCTTTGTGAATATAGCCGTTTGCGATTTCGTTATACACAGAGAAAAATATTTTATCGCATTTAGCCATAGCGCTCAGAATCCCCACATATTTATCGTCACAGTTCAAAATGGTGTGTTCCTGCTCCCCCTGATTGATAAATATTTTTGCCTTTGCCTCTGCGTATTCCTGCATAGACGCATAGCGGTCGAGATGGTCTTCCGTTATATTTAATATAGAAGACACCAGCGGCTTAAAATCCTTCACCGTTTCCAGTTGAAAACTGCTGAGCTCCAGCACAAAATATTCATATGTGTGTGCCTCTAAAAGAAGGTCGCACAGTGGTGTGCCTATATTTCCTCCCAGCGCCACTTTGTCCCCAAGCTGGGCTTTTAATATTTCATAAGTAAGCATTGCGGCAGTGGTCTTGCCATTGGTCCCAGTAATCGCTATTATTTTCGCGGTTTTGTCCATAAACTGATAAGCGAACTCTATCTCCCCATATATTTCCTTATTATTTCTTTTTGCGGTTTCATACCAGCTACCAGCGAGCGGCACTCCCGGACTCTGCACGATAAGGTCCGCTTCCACCACAGAGAAATCTCTGTGTCCGTTTGCTTCTATAATAATTCCTTTTTTTTCGAGAGCCTCTATTTCTGCTCCCATTTTATTTTTAGGTTTAATGTCGCTCAAAATAACTTTGCCTGCGCCTTTTGCCAAAGCCAACTTTGCGGCGGAGATTCCGCTTTTCCCGGCACCGACTATGAGCACTGTTTTCCCATTTATTTGCAACATTATTACCTCAGTTTAAGAGTACTCAGAGTAAACATGAGTATTATTATTGCGAGTATCCAAAACCGAACTATTATTTTCGGCTCAGAGACCCCTTTCAATTCAAAATGATGATGTAAAGGCGCCATCATAAAAACCCGTTTTTTTGTCATTTTATATGAAGTCACTTGTATAATCACAGAAAATAATTCTATGATAAACACCAGCCCCACTATAAACAAAAGAATTTCCTGTTTTAAAAGCACCGAGATTGTGCCTATGGTCCCCCCCAACATAAGCGACCCTACATCTCCCATAAAGACAGTTGCAGGATATGAATTGAACCATAAGAAGCCGAGCATTACTCCGAAAAAGGCCGAACATATCACAGTAAGTTCGCTGGCCTGCGGCACATATAAAAGAAATAAATAACTCGTGAGTTTATAATTTCCTATCACATACGCCAGTACTGTAAAAGTTGCGAACACAAACATAGAAAGCCCTGCGGCCAGCCCATCAAGCCCGTCTGTTAAATTCACCGCATTAGACCACCCCGCAATGACAATCGCCGCCACTATAGCAAAAAGCCATAAAGGCAGGACAAGCGGATTTTTTACAAACGGCACGCTTATGCAGGTAAGACAGCGAAATTCTAAATTTGTATAATACACATATGCCAACACTATGCCAAAAGCGCCGACAATCTGAAGCGTTAGTTTTTGTAAGGCAGAGATGCCCTTTGAACCCACGCGCAGTTTCATAAAATCATCAAAAAAGCCTACCCCTCCATACCACAGAACGCTCGCATAAACTATATATACATAAGGGTTGTCAAACCTGCCCCACAACAGCATAGTAATTCCAAAAACAACTATCATTATAAGACCACCCATTGTAGGAGTACCTTCTTTGACTAAATGTTTTTCTGGCCCATCTCTGCGCACCACCTGTGTCGCTTTAAAATGTTTCAGGCGCTCTATCATCCACTTCCCAATTACGATAGTGAGAAAAAATGCCGTGATAGCCGCAAAAGCCGCTCTTACGGAAATATAATGGAACACATTTAAAAATGACAAGTGCGTGTGCCACTGATAGATTAAGTGATAGAACATTTTGTATTACCACCTCGCTTTAATGCAGGGTGCCCAGCGCACTGGGTCACCGAAAAACTATAGCCGTTTATTTAATTATCAATTCCGTAACTTCTTCCAACTTATTGCCTCTCGACCCTTTTAAGAAGACCGTGTCTCCCTTTTTTAAAACTTTCTTCAGGGCCGCGGCTAATTTTTTTCTATCATCAAATCTTTTAACTATCATTTTATGCGTATCCTCACGGCCTGCGAGAAACGCTTTTTCTACAAATTCAGAATACTTGCCGAAGATAAAAAGGCCTTTCAAATCCAGTGCCGCCAGTTTGTCTCCCAGTTCTTCGTGTACCATTTTAGTATTGCCACCCTGTTCGAGCATATCTCCGGTCACGGCCACAAGCGACTTATACTTCAAAGCTTTCAAGGTCTCAATAGAGGCAGAAAACGAATCTGGATTTGCGTTATAACAGTCATTGATTACCAGTAGCCCTTTATCTTTTATGCGTTTTTCTTCAAATCTCATAAGGTCTTTCATTTTAAACCTGGCGGCAATTTTTCCCACCGTTTCAAGTGCCACCCCAAAAGAAACTGCCACAGTTGCGGCAGCGGCTATATTATAAAGGTTATGAATTCCTTTAAGTCCTGTCTTCATAGCATATCTGGTCTTGCCTTGTACCAAAGCGAACTTGGTCACGCTCCTGCTCATATCCACATCCTCAATACGCAAAGTAGCGCCATTTAAAATTCCAAAACTTTTTAATTCTCTACCGCTGGTCTTCCTTGCCAGATAATCGTAAAACTTATCGTCAATATTCAAAACTGCAATGCCATTTTTTTTCAACCCATACACTATCTCGGCTTTCGCATCTGCAATGTCTTTCATAGAATCAAAGAACCCCATATGCGCCCTGCCGATATTAGTTATCACGGCAATATCTATGTCCACAAGCGAGGCCAGTTGTTTCAATTCGCCTTTCCTATTCATTCCCATTTCCAATATTATTATTTCATGTTTATCCCTGAGCCGAAAGATCGTCAGGGGGAGTCCTGCATAATTATTGAAGCTCTTTTCATTTTTAAGCACCGTATATTTGGCGGACAAAAACGCGTAAGCTATTTCTTTAGTGGTGGTCTTACCATTACTGCCTGTTATCGCTACTGTCTTAAGATTTTTAAATTTGGAGTAATAATATGCTGCGAGTTTGAGCATAGCCGCCTTGGTATCTTTGACCAGTATCACTTTTTTGGAGTCCACGCCTTTGATTTCTTTTTCTGCCAATACTGCGCAGGCGCCTTTTTTAAGAGCGTCTGCCACAAACAAATGCCCATCATTATTTTCACCCTTTATGGCAATGAAGAGCTCCCCTTTTTTTATACCTCTGTTATCGATAGCCACGCCTTTTATCTGCGCATCACTACCTGAAAATTTGTTTTTAAAAAGCTTATACACTTCTTTTAATTTCAAGTTCATACTAGCTCCTTTTTTTGCACTTCAGTTTTAGCTTTGCTGTCTTTTTTTCACGGCCTCGAGGGCTATTTTTCTTTCATCAAACGGATATTTGACTCCGTTTATTATCTGATAGGTCTCATGCCCTTTTCCCGCAAGCAGCAGTATGTCTTTGTCCTGCGCTGTTATAACTGCTTTTGCTATAGCTTTTTTCCTGTCTGGTTCTATTTCTACTTTGCCTTTATTTATAAGTCCCGCTGTGATATCTGCTATTATTGCTTCAGGCGCTTCATTTCTCGGATTATCCGAAGTTATTATAATCTTATCGCTGAGCTTTTCCGCCACAGCTCCCATTAAAGGTCTTTTGCCTTTGTCCCTATTGCCCCCGGCGCCAAACAAAGTCACCAGTCTGTGCCCTTTAAGTGCCTTGAGCGAGGTAAGCGTCTTTTCCAGTCCATCCGGCGTATGTGCGAAATCTATTATGATAGCGAATTTATTTTGATATATTTTTTGCAGCCTACCAGTTACGCCTTCAAACCCTGCCATTGCCTTTTTTATATTTTGCGGGGTTATTTCTTTTAACAAGAGCCCTGCTGCGGTCATTATATTTTCTTTGTTATGTTCGCCGATTATCTGTGTTTCAAGGGCTATAGTTTTTTTACCGATTGCCAGTTTAAACTTCATTCCGCTTATGTCGGAGACTGACTTTCCAGTTCTCAAATCTGCTTTTTTATTTTTTGAAAAGGTCACTATGCGTATTTTTCTTTTCTTAGCCGCTTTAATAAACTTTCCCGCATGTGCATCCTCAGCATTTATTACTATACTGCCGCCTTTTTTTATATGGTTTACTATTTTAAGTTTTGCCGCCAGATACTTTTCAAAAGTCCCGTGAAAATCCAAATGGTCGCGTGTCACATTGGTCACCGCCGCCGCATCAAAATAAATATTTTCCACTCTACCCAAGCTAAGGGCGTGTGAGGAGACCTCCATAATAAAATATTTCACTTTACTCCTCACCGCTTCATCCATAAGTTTATGCAACACAAGATTCGTAGGCGTGGTATTCGGCGCTGGGTATATTTTATTTCCTATCATATACCGCACCGTTCCAATCACTGCGATATTTTTCTTTCCAGCGGCCTTGAGCATAGCCGCGGCCATATAGGTCGTCGTAGTTTTTCCGTTAGTTCCGGTGACTCCAATTATCTTTAGCCTCTTTTTAGCGTCCGAATAAAAAGCGTCCGCCAGCTTTAAAAGAACTTTATTTGCATCTTTCACTTTTATCACAAGCACGCCTTCGTATGTCCGTGCCTGTCTTTCCACCACTATAACTTTCGCGCCTTTTTTTACTGCCTCGCCTATAAAGTCGTGTCCATCCACTGTCTTGCCTTTTATTGCTACAAAGAGCCCACCTTTTTTAACTTCTTTTGAGGACTCTTCTATGCTTGCCACTTTTAGAGCAGGGTTAAGTTTTCCTGACAGCACTTCATATTGCCCTGCGCTTTTCAACAAAAAGCCAAGGCTTTTTGACTTCATATTTTATCCTGCATTGTAAAACTCAAAGAACATTCTGACCCCGCTTTTATCAAGACGCCCGGTTTTGGGTCCTGTGCTACAGTGACGCCTGTGCCTTTGCACTTGGCTTTGACATTATAGACAGCCAGTATTGCTATGGCTTTTCTTATGGGATAGCCCTTTAAGTCAGGCATATAAGTCCTTATGTTCTTATCTTTGTCCACATCCCCGAGATAAAAATATACCAGTTCGCCCTTTTCCATATTTGTACCAGCGGCGGGTTCTTGTTTTATTATATATTTTCCAAACCCGAGCGTCTTCCACCCCAAGCCACTCGGGTTCATAAATGTTTTTACATCTGCATATTTTTTCATTTTAAAATCTGGAAGTTTTACCATTTCCACTTTTGTCACTTCTATAATTTTTTCAGGCGCATCTGGGAGAATATCCAGATACGAGACCGCCATAGAGTTTACCACTTTGAAAATCGGCGCTGCCACTTCTCCACCGTAATACACTGGCCGCGGTTCATCCACCACCACTACTGTTAAAAGTTGTGGTTTATCCGCTGGTAAAAAACCTACAAAAGAGGCGTTATACCCGTTTTGCATATAACCTCTGCCACCCTCTTGTTGCTTTTGGGCTGTACCTGTTTTTCCCGCCACAGTATACCCCGCTATAGCAGCTTTAGTTGCCGTGCCACCTTTTTCCACCACGGACTTAAGCATAAAGAGAAGTTTTTTTCTGACATCTTCTGACATTATTTTCCAGCTTCTGACCGGCTTGTGTTCATATACGGTATTTCCTTCTTTCACTATTTTATCCACCACATAAGGTTGTACCAGATATCCTCCATTGGCAATGGCAGCATAAGCTCTCGCAAGTTGTATTTCAGTCACCGCAATTTCCTGCCCGTAAGGAATAGAAGTCATAGTAATCTGATTCCATTTTTTTATGGGCCACAGCAGCCCTATTTCTTCCCCAGGTAAATCAATCCCACTGGTCTCTCCAAAACCAAACTTTCTATATTCGTCATACAGCTCGTCATAGCCGAGTTTGAGCGCCAATTCCACCATTCCTATATTAGAAGAATATTTCATAACTTCCGGCACTGTTAAGATTCCATGTTTTTCATGGTCGTGCACTTTCCTCCCAAAATATTCATACTCTCCATTATGACAATTTACTGTTTGAGTCATAGTGTTGGGATACTTTCTCAGAAAGGCGGCCATAGTGAAGATTTTAAAAGTAGAACCTGGCTCAAACACTTTTGAAATAGTCCTATTTTTTCTAACTTCTTGCATATCTTTCATAAGATATTTTTGTTTGGTATCTACATTAAGTTTTTTTAAATCATTTGGGTCGCAGGAAGGATAAGAAGCCATAGCAAGGATTGCCCCTGTATTTGGGTTCATTACAATAATACTACCTTGTTTTGCGTTCCATTTTTTTACGGTGTTTTCAAGTTCTTTTTGTGCCGTATATTGTATATTAAAATCAATGGTCAGATGTACATCTGCGCCTGGATTTCCATTTTTCACCCTCTCGGTATCAGGAGAGATTTGGCGACCTCTTTCATCCCTGTTCATTTTTACAATTCCGTTTGTGCTTTTCAGATATTTTTCACAAGAGGCCTCTACTCCAGCAAGCCCTTTTATATTTATATCCGTCCCCACAAATCCCAC
>CAILUR010000068.1 GCA_903837445.1 uncultured bacterium
AAGAAGAATTAACTGCTGTGGGTTGAGCTTTAAATAACAAAAAGTAAAAGGTGGGTTTATGGCTGAAATGAAAAAAGAAACGATAGTCCTGCTCTACGACTTCGATGGCACTTTGTGCCCTGGGTCTATGCAGGATACGACTATTCTTCCGGAGCTCGGGTTCACGGGGGACGAGTTCTGGGGGATGGTCAATACTGAGCGCAAGGCCTCAGGCGGGGACTCTACACTTACTTATATGTATGTCCTGTTAAGAGAGGCAAAAGCGCGAGGGAAAGTTATCACCAGAGAACTTTTTAATACCCTCGCGGCAAAAATTAAATTTTACAAAGGGGTCGAAGAGTATTTCACGCGTATAAATAATTTCGTAAATATAAATATGAAGGGCTGGGAAGTAAAACACTATGTGCTGTCTTCGGGAATAAAGGAGCTCATAGAGGGCTGTGCCATTGCAAAAGAGTTCAGCAATGTGTTCGCCTGTGAATATTTTTATGACAAGGATGGCAATGCTTCTTTCCCAAAGTATTCTGTAAATTATACCGACAAGACACAGTATATTTTCAGGATAAGTAAAGGCCGTGAAAAGCCAGGACAAAATGTAAACGAGATAGTGCCTGCACACGAAAGGGCTGTGCCTATAGCCAATATGCTCTATATCGGAGATGGGATGACTGATATCCCTTGTATGAAAATAGTGCGTGAAAACGGTGGCAAGGCAATGGTGGTGTATGATGCACAGGATGAGTTCAGTATAAAGATAAGTGAGGCAATGGCGAGGGACAAAAGAGCTGATTTTTTTTGTGCGGCGGATTATTCAGCAGGCTCAAAAATAGATACAGTGGTGAAACAAGTAGTGCTAAATATAGCGGCGAGAAACATTTTGTAGAAAAGCAGTAAGCAGTAATAAATATCAATATAACACATCAAACTATCAATTTCTGACAGTCGTAATCAACTTTAATAAAATGTCCTTTTAAAATCAGCTGTTTTATTTGGCATGCGTATTGCTTATATAGTTGTGTAGCTTTAGAAATGATATCACTTATGAGGAGGGACTTATGTATTTTGAAAAAATGGGGATTTATGGAATGAATGAGATTGAAGATGCAGTGCTTGCGGCTTTAGTCACAGGAGATCCGCTTTTGTTTATCGGAGCTCACGGGACAGCCAAAACTACGCTGGCCCGCAAAATAGCCGAGGCTATGGGGCTGAAGTTTCACGCGTATGACGCTTCCAAAGGGTTGTTCGAAGACATTATCGGGTTTCCAAATCCTGATAGTATTTCTTCTGGGCAGATTGATTATGTCTCTACTCCGCTTTCAATTTGGGACAAAGAGTTTATCCTTGTGGATGAAATTTCACGCGCCCGTGCGGAAATGCAAAACAAGTGGCTTGAGATTATCCGTGGCAGACAGGTTATGGGGAAGAACGCTGAAAAACTAAAATATGTGTTCTCCGCTATGAACCCGCCTTCTTATGCCGGAGCAAATCCCTTGGATGAAGCGCTCGCTGGCAGATTTGCTTTTATTATAAATGTTCCGCAGGCATCCCAAATGGGACGCGAAGATGTGAGAAAAATAATGAACAATGTGACCAAGGATGATGCAGTGGTAATGAATAATGCTAAAGAAACCTCTATGAATGAAAAAGAGACACTGGGGTTCGTTGCGTTTCTCAAGGAAAGTATAAAATTTACAAAGCAAGTGGAAACAAAACTCGGTGCGGAACTGGAAAATTACATAATTTTATTTAAAGAAATAGCCACGAGCAAAAATCTTTTGATAGATGGCAGACGGTTGGGAATGATGAAAAGAAATCTGGTAGCGTATTTGTCCGTAGTGATTTTGAAAAACGCAATTGAGGAATATACTTTTCAATCGTTAGAGCCACATATAAAAGCCGCGGTAAATTACTCTATGCCTTTTGAGGCCTTTGACAGCGAAGGGGCTGGAAAAAGAGTCAAGTATATCGCAAATATGGCATATGATATGTCCTTCAATGAGCAAACTAGAAACATAGTGTCTTTGAATACTGAAGAAAATGTGGAAGCGTTAACGCAGGAAGTAGTAAATGGCAATTATGCCTTTTTAAAAAATGCTATGACTCGGCTTTGTGAAATAGTAAAAAGTAAAAGTGATATTGAAAAGAAACCCCGTGCCTTCGCGGCGATAAAGGCATTGGCAAAAAAAATCACGAGCGGAGAACTGGTGTTACATTCGGAAGATACGGAAAGAATGTTGGAACTTTACCGAGGACTTTATGATATGTCGGGCAGGAGAAACTATCGCTATTCGGCACTACATTTTTGCATAACTATGGTGCACGACCTTGTGATAGATGACTCGGTGGCAGATTTGACAATGTTCAAACCGGTCTTTAACGCCTTGCGCAATGAGGAAGAGGATCAGGTTTCAAAAGATAAAGTCAAAGAAGTATTAAAAAATATGAAAGACTTCAACTTGGGGAGGAAATGATATGAAAATACAAGCTTACACTTCGGTTTTAGAAAAGAAAAGCGTAAAAGTACTCAAACGGGAGTATGCGAATGTCCGTATGCTGGAAATTTTCAAGAAAAATGCCATTTCTCAAGAAGTTTTCGGAATAGATGCTTTTCCAAATAGTGGAGAGAAAATATTAAACCTGGGAACGAAAAAATATGGTTATAAACGCCAGTATCGCAGTGGCGGTGAAGAACTCCTTATGCAAATCCCTTTGAAAAATGGGAAAAAGACCGATATTGTTTCAGGGCTAATTGGCTTTGAAAAAATGGAAGATGTAATACGCTTTTTGTCGGAAGATGTGAATCCTAATGGGGCAGGTGACCTTTGCGCTTTTTTGAAAAAAGCTATGGATAAAAAAGGCGTCGTAAATAAAAACACTTTAAACTATATATTAAATGGGGATAACCGTTGGAATTCTATCCGTCCACCCAGTGGGATTGTGTATATGGGTAAAAAAATGCCTGATAATGATTTTTACAGCAGAGAGATGGAATATTCTCTGCAAGAAAGCGTAAGTGACGATAAAGTTTTTTTGGCAGTGCAAAAAGATGGGAACAATGGGCAGCGCATTATGATAAAAACCTCGAGCAAAAGTTTCAAGGGCTATGATATTCCAGTGGTGGAGTATATATATTTGGGAAACGATTTGATTCCAATGTCGGCAAATGAGGGACTGATAAATTTTGCCGCGGTGTATTATGACGGGAAATTCAGAACTTACGAGGCGATAGATGATGTGAATTCAGGGATAATTGATGATATGGAAAAAAATGCCATAGTGTATGCGCGGTCGTATGTGGACCTGTTGCCGGATAATTCTAAAACTCCTGTGGCTATTGTCAAAGTCCCCACCGCTTCGGAATATAGAAAAGTGAGTAAAAAAATAAACAGAACTTCAGCTTTGTACTTCCCAAAACCACTTTTTGTCGAGACCAGTTTGAAGCCCTTTGTATTTTCAGAAAAGCTTCCTGTAATAGATGATCCCCAGATATTTTTTGAAATTGCCTCTCGCATAACTTCTGGGATATATCTGCCAGGGAATAGGCCAGTGGAAGTGGCAACTGATAGGTTGCCAGCAAAAACTGAGTTTTTTGTAATGTCGGCAGTGGGGTAAATGCCGAACTAAGAGCTCAGGAATAAGGAAAGGGAGAAATATATACTGGGAAAAGGAGGATCATATGGAGATAAAAAACACAGAAGAAATAGAAGCCATACTAAAAAGGTTTATAGCGCAGAGTAAAGATAGTTTTCTGATGTCAAAACTTCAAGGTGTGCAGGCAAACTGGAAGATATACCTGACTGAAGATCATATGATTACTCAAACTGCCGCTATCAGCCTGGCTAAAAATAGAGAAACTGCTGAATACAGTATCTTTTTTAATAAATTCTTTTTAGAAACACATGTGGAAAACGAAAACCAGCTGGTGTTTGTCTTCCTGCACGAAATTATGCACAAAATAAATGGGGACCTTGTCAGAGAAAAGAAATATTCAAATTTTCGCATCAGAGATATTATGAATGTGATTTTTGATATAAAAATAAACTCGTATATAATTAAAAATTATCTCAAAGAGGGGTATCATTTCCTCAAAAAATTTTATTTTGAAAAAGGGAAGAAGAGTACCAGCCTTCTTTTGTGGCCTGTCTTTTCTTTTGAGGAGTTAAAAGATAATAAAATATATACGGACAAGACCTTACAACAAAAAACACACAATGTAATCTGCCGGTCGCTCTTTAAAAAACCTAAAGATATTAAGAATAAAAAGGCGCTGGCGGACTGGTATGTGGATGCTTGGTTTTCAGAGTGTTCAGTGGGACAGTTGTTGGACCGTTTTTTTACAATTGTG
>CAILUR010000069.1 GCA_903837445.1 uncultured bacterium
ATAATAATGTTGTTATAAAGAAATGCACTTCTTATGAACTGGAAAGCGTCAAAACCGCCATTAATCAGGGTTTTGTTTTATTGGGGGGATTGGATAAGTTTGTAAAAAAAAACGAAAAAGTGCTTCTTAAAGTAAACTGTCTGTTTTGTGCTGAACCTGAAAAGGCAGTGACCACGCATCCGGTATTTCTTAAAGCCGTTATCCAGATTCTTAAAACCCAGACCTCAAATATCTTTGTCGGAGATTCTCCGGGCTTTGGTTCCTTTTTGGCAGGCGCTAAAAAGACCGGATACGCGCAAGTAGCAGAAGAAGAGGGAATCACTCTTGTGGAGTTTAAGGAAGAAGAGGAAATTCGTTACGATGGGGCCCTTAATTATAAAAAGTTTAAAGTGGACAGCATAATAAATAAAGTGGATAAGATTATAAATCTTCCAAAACTTAAAACCCACGGGCTTATGTATATGACCCTTGCGGTAAAAAATATGTTCGGCATAATTCCAGGGACCAACAAAGCAGGCTATCATTTCCGTGCTGGCAGGGACAAGGTGCTTTTTGCTAAAATGCTCGTGGACCTTTACAGAAGCAAACCACCGGTTATGAACATAGTGGATGGGATAATAGGTATGGAAGGCAATGGCCCAGGTGGAGGAGAAGCAATAAACACAGGCGTGATAGTAATAGGAGAAAATGGTTTTGCGGTGGACCACGCTATTCCAAAAATAGTGGGACTGAATCCAGACAGCGTGTTTACCAATATGGTATATAGAAAATTTGTAAATGAGGGAAAAGAAATAGAGTGTAAAATACTTGGCGAGACCATAGAAGCAGTTAAGATAGCAAAGTTTACACCTGTGGCAGAGAGCGGTGACACCGCGAAGTTCGGGCCAAAATTTTTAAGGAATATGCTTTCTGATTTGGTCACCCCGAAACAGATATATATAAAGGAAAGGTGTACTGCCTGTCTAAAATGTGTCAAGGTCTGTCCAGTGGAGGCTTTGGTTTACGATAAAAAACAAAAACGGATAATTTGTGATTATGACAAATGTATCAGGTGTTTTATATGTCAAGAGATATGCGCGGATAAAGCGATAGTAATTAAAAAACCATTTTTTGGATAAACTTTCAAAATAGTATCTGGGAGGAAATATGAATAAGAAAATTTTTGGAGTGATATGTTTAGTATTATTTTTTGCAGTGAGTGTGGGCGCTGAGGCTCTGTTGGATGCACAGGCTTTCACCGACAAAACTACTGCCAAGCTTGGGGACATAATAAAGTATTCTCTTGTGATAAAAAAGAACGGCAACTCTGGGGAAGCCCCGCGAATAAAACCTCCGACCTTTGAAGGCTTTCGTTTGGGGGGGACTTATTCCTCCAGTAGTATTAACATAATAAATAATGCTATGACCTCCAGTATGCAATATGATTTTAGTCTTATGGCAATAAAAAGCGGACAGGTGACAATTGCTCCAGCACAGATACAGGTAAAAAATCCAACTACAAATCAATACGAGACCATAGAAACTAAACCCATAACTTTAGATATTACCGGAGGGAAAGTACAGGCGCAGGCGGCAGTAGCCATACCGACTTTGGTACCTGCGGTTATGCAGACAGGCAGCCTCAAAGAGATAAAAATGAACTATTCTTTTGATATGTCTGATATGTGGCCGTATATATTGATAGTCCTCGCATTGGGAGGGATAGCAATCATAGTGATTAAATATATGAATGATAAGAAAAAACCGAAACAGGTGAAGACCACAGAAATAAAAGCTGATTATATTCAGGTAGCTTTGAAAAGAATAAAAGCCGCGACTACTATTTTAGACAAAACAGGCGCTAAGGCATACTACAGCGAACTTTACGAGACCATAAGACAATTTATTACCGACCACTATAACGAGTCCTTTTCTGAACTTACTTCACAAGAAATATTGAAAAAGGTAAGAGAAAAAAAAGCGGCAAAAACAGACCTTGTGCTTTTGGATACTTTTATGAAAGCTTGCGACCTGGTAAAATTTGCCGAGTATAAACCAGAAAAAGACGAACTTGAAGAAATAAAAGAACACGCAGAACAAATAGTGAAAGAATTTTAATAAAAGGATAAAAAATGAAAAAACCTATTTTAGCAGGCCTATTAATAATCGCTGTATTTTTGGCACACTCTTGTTCGGGCAGAGCAAATGCTCCAACAGTGGGTGCTGATATCACGCCTGTGGCTACTATTGCCCATGTGGCTTTCGGTCAAAACGGACAGGACATAGGACAAGCAGTGGTGCAAGCCGGTAAAGACAGATATTTAGCAGCGGGATATACTGATTCTTTTGGAGTGGGAGGAAAGGATGTATATCTCGTTATGGTAGATAGCACAGGGGACTGTGTCTGGACAAAAACTTTTGGCAGTGAAGGTGATGATATTATCTATGCTATGAAAAATGATGGAAATAAGTTTATTCTGGCTGGCGCTACAAATTACACAGATGAAAATGGCATTTATAAAATGGGAAAAGCTATAAAAAATAATGATGTAAATCCGGATGGCACTAGCAAAACAGCTATGTCAAAAGGAGATCAAGCACTTTTAGTGGAAACGGATGCGAAAGGAAATACCTTGTGGTATAAAAATTACGGGGGAAATGGAAATGAAGTGGCAAATGCTCTGGCTGTGACAAAAGATGGTTATGTACTGGCTGGGCAGTCAACTTCTTTCGGAAAAAATAATGTGATGTACCTTGTAAAAACTGACAAAAGTGGAAACAAGTTATGGGAAAAGACCTATGGCGGAAGCGAGAAAAACAGTTGTGCATATTCGATAATAAATACACCTGATGAGGGGCTTATGGTCGCGGGGTATGTCTGGTCCACAGTGACGGCGAGTAATGATGCTTGTCTTATAAAACTGGATGCGGCAGGAAATATAGTATTTCAAAGGACTTTTGGTGGACCAATGGAAGAGATAGCCTATAGCGTGGTCAATGTTATTGACGGGGGTTATGTTTTCGCAGGAAGCACAAACACATATGGTATGGGCGGCAAGGATATTTATATGGTAAAAGTGGATAGCAAGGGCGATTGCGTTTGGGCAAGGACATATGGCGGTACAAATACAGATGTCGCATATAATATTATCACTACCAAAGAAGGACTTTTTCTAATGTCAGGATATACCGCTTCATTTGGGCAAGAAAATTTTTATCTGGTTAAAA
>CAILUR010000070.1 GCA_903837445.1 uncultured bacterium
ACCTGTGGGTGGCATAGGAACCGAAACATCCCCATCCGCAGGTGGGGCTATTAGTGCATCATTTGAATCAGGTGGTGGTGGTAAAGTCACATCATCATCTGCGCCTACTAAAACTGGAGATAAAAACACTACGGATAAGATAAGAATAATTATTACTAAAAGAGAATTTTTCTTTGACATTTCGTTCCTCCTGAAGTGTAGTATATAAATGGAGCGGGAAACGGGGCTTGAACCCGCGACCTTCTCCTTGGCAAGGAGACGCTCTACCACTGAGCTATTCCCGCACGCTCCACAATTATGAACGCATTATAATAAATAACCTTTGCTGTTGTCAATGTTATTTTTAGCCGACAATATCTCAAAAATAGGTTTTATAGATTATTTTTAAAGCCTTTTCGGTTTTACTGGCTTACTCAGATCTGTTTTTTAACTCTTTTCCTTCGCCCTTTTCCCGCTTATATGAGTTTCAAGGTTTCCTAATTTATCAATAAATTACTTAAGCGCTATTTCATGATTTAAGTATTTGAGAGAGTTAACCGCCACTCCGTTGAGCCGAACTTCATAATGTAAATGAGGGGCTGTCGAGCGACCCGAATTTCCAAGATAGCCTATGATTTGTCCTTTTTTTATATACTGGCCATTGCTTACCACATACTTTAAAAGATGTCCAAAACGCGTGGTATACCCATTGCCGTGATTTACCAAAAGCGTATTGCCATACCCTCTCTCAAACCCTGCAAAATTCACCACTCCATCAGCCGTAGCTTTTACAGGAGTCCCTACATCATTAGCTATATCTACGCCTTCGTGAAAAGCAAGCACTCCAGAAAAAGGATCAAGGCGCAAACCAAACTCTGTGGTAATCCAGCCTTTTACAGGCCAGCCTGAAGGCACAGCCGTAAGCCTTGCTCTTTGTTCTGTGATATATTTGACTATTTCTTGAAAACTTTTTTCTTTTGATTTTGATTCCGCATCTATAAATCTCACTGCCTGCTCAAAAGAATTTACACTTATCAAATCCTTATCCAACTTTACTGCTTTGCCCACAAAATCAGCTTCGTTTTCCAAACTCGCGGAAGGTCCGCCAAACCCTGTATATTTTATTATGCCCTTGCGGTCTTTGAGTTCCAACATAGCACGCAACTGAGAATCAAGTTGGGAAACACGATTGACGGCGGCCCGCGCTTTTATTATTTCACGCGCGAAAGATTTGTTTTTTTCTATGAGAAACTGATTATATTCGGCAGTAGCCCTGTAATTTACATATTTTGAAATAATCCACGCTGACACCCCAAGCCCCAAGAACCACACAATAGCAAAAAAATACAATACAGGAGCGCTAAGGTTTACTCCGAATTTTTTTGTATTGTTATCTGTTGTAAAAAGTACAGCGGTGTTCTTTTTCTTTTTTAACATTGTTTTAATCAGACAAAAATCCCCTGTCTGTATTTATTAGCCCTTGTTCTCGTGCACATTGTGTCTAAAATTATTTTTGTTCCGTTGAATTTTCGTTGCCTGTAAGCCTGGCTTTAAGTTCTGCCGACATATTTTCTATATCTTCCACAAGTATTTTAATTTTGCTCATATCTACTCTTGTATTCTTCAAATATGCCTCTCTCGCCACTTTAAGTTTTGCGAGCAACATATCCGAATATTTTCTCGGCGCGTAAACATATAAATCAGCACCATCATCATTTGGATAGGACTCCAACGATACCCTAATCAGAGAAGGCGGATATAACCTTTTCGCCTCTTGTTTAAGTCTTTCCGCTATTGCTTCTGCCTGCGTCATTGCCATTTATACTGCCTCCTAAAAGAAATATGTGTTTTGAAACACATTTTTATTTTATTATACACAAGCAAAACCAACTTTGCAACAATAAACATATTGCACGCCGTAGCCTTTCCTTATATATACAAATATTCACGATTATGTTAAACTCTCAAAAATACTAATCACAGGTGGTAAAATGAACGGCATAATTTTGTTATACAAGGAAAAAGGTCCAAGTTCTTTTGAAGCAGTACAGGAACTAAAAAAAAAGTTTAACTTAAAAAAAATAGGCCATTCTGGCACTTTGGATCCCTTGGCTGAGGGTTTGCTGGTCGCATTGGTAAACAGCGCCACCAAGATAAATGAATATTTACATTATACTAAAGAGTATTCAGCCACCGTGGCTTTCGGCAGACAGACAAGCACCGATGACCTTGAAGGTGAGATAGTCAGAGAAGCGCCTGTCCCAGAAGACCTCAAAGAAAAGCTCACTGCCGTGCTCCCTTCTTTTATGGGTGAAATAACTCAACGCCCACCAGCCTTTTCAGCTATAAGTGTAAATGGCAAACGCCTGTATGAATTGGCGCGCGCTGGGAAACCCGTGGAAGCCCCACTGCGCAAGGTCAAAATATTTGAGCTCGAAGTTATTTCAGTCAAGGGCAGTGATGCACGCATACGGGTTCTCTGTTCCACCGGCACTTATATCAGAAGCATAGCCAGAGACTTAGGCGAAGCTCTCGGCTCGGCCGCTACGCTTTCTTTTTTAAAAAGAACAAAGGTCGGAAAGTTCAGAGTAGAAGATGCGGTGAAGCTAGCCGACTTAAAAACATACGAAGAAAAACTTATTTCTACAAACGATGCCCTTTACGAAATCCCCGCAATAGACCTAACCGAAAAAATGTACGAGGATGTAAAACACGGCATAGGCGTGCCCCATTCTTTTGGGACTATCTCTGGTATAGTCAAACTTGTTTACAAAGGGGAAGTAGCGGCATTGGCCGAAATAGACGGAGCGATAGCAAAAGTAAAACGCGGCATATAAAGCTTTTTTTGTTTATGCGAATGCCCTCATCACAGCCATAAGTATTTTAGGCTCAAGCCCAAATACAAAAAATACAAGTTTTTGTTTTATTTTGGTGTGCCTGCTTTTCAAAACTGCTTCTTTAATGTGTTTGAACTTCTCTATGAGGTTTGACAATTGAGCTTGTTTGTCTTGCAGGTCTGATTTATAAATTTCAAAATAAAATTTTATTATCAGAGTCCCATAAAAAGCCATAGTTTTATAATATAGTATATTCAACTTTCTGCTTTTAAAAAAATCCATCCTTTCTTCCATAGCAATCAGGTAATCAAGGTTTTTAAGTGAAAAACTGGCATTGGTTATGCTATTTTCATGGATACGATAATGATATAGCTTATTATTCGTTAATACTATTTTTTTCGCATTATATATTATTTTATAAATGGTGGCGTCATCATCCGACAAACGACCTTTTGGAAACTTTATCCCAGCAAACAATTCTTTTTTGTAAATTTTTCCCCAAGGAGTTCCCATGTTTCCATCTGATATATATAACCTTTCAAGAGCTTCAAGTGTCGTAAACACTGAAACTTTATTTTCTATACTTGGATTTTTTTTAAATGGCATCCCCACTAAATCATTTTTGCATACTGCAATATCCGCATCATATTCGGTTATAAGTTTCATCAATTCATATAAAGTATTAGTTGAAACATAATCGTCGGAATCAACAAAAGTAACATATTCCCCACTTGCCTGGACTATCCCAAAATTTCTTGTATCTGACACTCCTCCATTTTCCTTATGAAAAACCTTTATCCTTTTATCTTTTAAAGCATATTCC
>CAILUR010000071.1 GCA_903837445.1 uncultured bacterium
GATAATGAAATTGCCACAAAGTGGCAAACTATAATATGTTTTCAAACCTCACATTATTTCGCCCCCTGGGCGAACATCCCGTTGGGGATACTCAGTTGGTAGTCTTAATGGGTAAGAAGAACCTTAGTCGGGTTCGATAATGAAATTGCCACAAAGTGGCAAACTATAATATGTTTTCAAACCTCACATTATTTCGCCCCCTAGGGCGAACATCCCGTTGGGGATTTTATTCAAAAAACATTTTTTATTGACAATAATTTATTCAGGCATTATACTTGGTATAGTTATTGATAAAAGCGCAGGAGGGTCTAGTGCTGAATATTGATATATTGTTGAAGGTTATGTTTGAAAAAAGGGCTTCGGATTTACATCTTACTGTAGGCGTGCCACCTATGCTTAGAATAGACGGAGAAATTATCCCCACTGAATTTGAAAAATTAACCCCAGATGAATGTCGGCGTATTATATATTCCATTTTGACGGACGAGCATAGAGAAAAATTTGAACGAGAACACGAACTTGATATGTCTTTCAGGGTAGAAAATATTGGACGCGTCAGAATGAATGTGTTTAGACAAAGAGGGTCTGTGGCCGCTGTCTTAAGAAATATTCCTATGAATATTCTTTCTTTTGAGGAACTCGGACTGCCTCCTATAGTAAACGATATTGTAAAAATTCCAAAAGGCCTTGTCCTTGTGACTGGACCTACGGGGTCTGGAAAATCCACCACTCTCGCATCAATGATAAGTTATATAAATTCGCATAAAGCCGGACACATAATAACTGTAGAAGATCCCATTGAATTTCTTCACGCCCATAAAAGTAGCATAGTAAACCAGCGTGAAATAGGCACAGATACCAAGACCTTTGCCGAAGCCTTAAAATATGTTTTGCGTGAAGATCCAGATGTTATTATGATAGGCGAGTTGAGAGATCTTGAAACCATTTCCGCTGCTCTCACCATAGCTGAGACCGGGCATATGGTTTATGCGACACTTCATACGCCAGATGCTATACAGGCGATAAACCGTATCATTGATGTCTTCCCAGCACATCAGCAGCAGCAAGTCAGGGTACAGCTCTCTTTTGTACTCCAAGCAGTGATGGCACAGCAACTTTTGCCAAAGGCATATTCCACAGGGCGTGCAGTGGCTATTGAAATACTCATTTCAAATGCTGCGGTTAAAAATTTAATCAGAGATGAAAAAGTACATCAGATATATACCATAATGCAGACAGGTTCGGAATATGGAATGAAAACTATGAATCAGGCCTTGGCTGAGCTTTATAAAAAGCAGTTGGTGAGTTATAACGAAATATTTGAAAGAACCACAGATGCCAAAGATTTGCAGAGAATTGTTCAGGGAAGCGGAGTTTAGGTTTGAAACCTATAAGCTTTACGGAGGCATATAGTGGCACTCTTTACATATAAAGCAAAAATGAGTAATGGACAGGTAATTGAAAATCAGATAGAAGCCGATAACGAAGCAGAGGCAGTAAAAAAACTTATTGCCCAAAAACTTCAGATTACTTCAATAGTAAAAGTCCAGTCGGGGCTTTCAAAATTCTTTACTATCAGCCCAAAAGTAAAAACCTCAGAAGTGTCAATTTTTTCCAGACAGTTTGCCACTATGATTGATGCTGGACTTCCAGTACTTCAGGCATTGACCATTTTAACGGAACAGATTGAAAATAAAAAATTCAAAGAAGTGCTTATAAAAATAAGAGATGACATTGGCAATGGCGGAAATCTTTCGGACTCTATGGGGAAATATCCAAAAATATTTAACAGCCTATATGTGAATATGATAAAGGCGGGAGAACTTTCTGGAAAACTTGCGGATATTCTTGAAAGGTTATCGGTATTTTTGGAAAAAGCTGAGGCCTTGAGGGCAAAAATAAAAGGCGCTATGTCTTATCCGGTAACGATTTTAGTTATTGCTGGAATTATTGTAATCTTACTTATGGTAAAAGTAGTGCCTGCTTTTAAAAGTATTTTTGAAAGTTTCGGAGGAAAGCTACCGCCTATCACTCAGGCAATTGTTTTTACGAGTGAGTATGAACAGAAAAATTATATGTTTCAGATAGGTGCGGCAGTTCTGATAGCGTTTGTCTTTAATGTAATAAAAAGTACAGATAGGGGGGCTTATATAATTGATGAAATTGTATTAAGAACACCTATCTTTGGAGACCTTGTAAAAAAGTCCACAGTGGCAGCCTTTGCACGGACGCTGGGCACACTTTTACAAAGCGGAGTTTCAATCCTTGATGCCCTCGAAACAGTGGCGAAAGCCTCGGGGAATAAAGTTATTGAAAAAGCCCTTCTTTCCACTAGAGCGGCAGTCAGAGAAGGAAAAAGTCTTACCGAACCTCTGAAAGAAACGAAACTTTTTCCAAGTATGGTTGTCCAAATGGTAGCGGTTGGAGAAGAGACAGGAAAGCTTGCTGATATGTTGGCAAAAATGTCTGACTTTTATGACGCAGAAGTGGATACGGCAGTAGAATCAATAATGGCTATGATAGAACCTTTAATTATGTCAATCTTAGGTGTGGTAATTGGGCTTTTGGTGGTGGGTATGTTCTTACCTATGTTCTCTATGGGGTCACTTGTGAGCTAAGCTTTGGCAAGTTTTTTGGGTTTTTTCATTAAAATATTGACAAAGCAATATATTGAGGTTATACTCTATAACAGACTTAAAATCTGCTAAAAAAAGGAGGTGAAAATATGAAACTAGGATCAAAAAAAGGATTTACTCTTATCGAGCTCATGATCGTAGTCGCTATTATTGGTATTCTTGCATCAGTAGCTATCCCAAAATTCTCTGATATGTTAGAGAAATCAAGGGAAGGTGCCACAAAAGGCAATGTAGGAGCGCTTAAATCAGCAATATCAATTTATTACGGCGACAACACAGGAGCTTGGCCATCTGGTTTGGCTGACACATGGTTTGCGAAGTATATGGACAGAATCCCTGCTGTTAAGGTAAAACATCCTTCAGGAGGATTTGCTTTGTCCGGATCATCAACAACAATCACTACAGTTAACGAAGTGACGCTTGTAACTATTGCCACTGATACAGACGGATGGAAATATAATCAAGCTAGCGGAGATCTTTGGATTAACAATTCACAGACAGATTCTAAAGGCGAAGGCTATTCAGTCTACGGATATTAATTTTTTGATAAAAGACCCGTTCGGCTTTTTGCCGAGCGGGTTTTTTGTTTTTGTGGTATAATATGTTAATAAAATATGGCAGAAAGGCAGAGTGATTTGGCCATCTATTTAATTGCGGTTTTTATTCTTGGTATTATAACAGGTAGTTTTTTAAATGTGTGTATTTACAGGATACCTGCCAAAAAATCAATCATATTTCCACCCTCTTCCTGCCCAAAATGTAAAAAAATAATAAAATGGTATGATAATATCCCTCTTTTGAGCTATATGATATTAGGGGGAAAATGCAGGCACTGCCATAAAACAATAGCAATTACTTATCCGATTGTAGAAATCTTGACAGGTATTATCTTTATTATTTTTTTTCTTAAATTCGGACTTGAAAAAATCTATTTCTACTATATAATTGTAAGTAGTTACATGATTATCCTGGCTCTTATAGATATTAATAGGAAAATAGTTCCTGATGGCATAGTAGTTCTGTTGTTGTTGACAGGTTTTTTGTTCGGTATATATGGACTTAGGCAGGATGTGACTATTTTTGATGGGGTAATAGGAGCTTTAACCGGAGGCTTAATAATATATTTTCTAAACTTTTTTTCAAATGGAAAAATAGGTGAAGGAGATATAAAACTTATGACAGCTTTAGGGTTTTTGTGTGGGACCAAAGATATAATATATATAATTTTTTTGGCGTTTATTATAGGGGCAGTGGTTTCACTGATAATGCTGGCGCTTAAAAAGTACGGCCGAAAGGATGAGATAGCTTTTGTGCCTTTTATCGCGATAGCTTTTATGGCAAAAGGGCTTCTCTTCTAATGGCAAGCGTCAAATAGGGAGGAACTTCACTTGGAAATTTTTTCTGAAAATGTAATCGGCCTAGATATCGGAAGTTCTTCAGTTAAGGCCGTTAAACTTAAAAAAACAAATGAGGGCTACGAAATTACCGGAGCCGAAATAGTAAGTGTGTTATCTAATTCAATTGAAAATGTCAGTCCAGATTTAAGACATAGTCTTTATGTAGATGCGGTCAAAAAAATTCTTAGAGCAAAAAACATGACTGGCAAAAAAATAGTCACCTCTGTTTTATCCGCTGAAAATTCCACCATAATAAGATATGTAGGACTTCCTTATATGACCGAAGATGAGTTAAAAAATCAAATGCCGCATCAGTTAGAACAATATGTGCCGATAGCGCAGGACCAGATAGCGTATGATTATAAAGTGGTCACTGAATATGCAGAAGACTCACAAAAAAAAATGCTCGTACTTATTGTAGCGGTAAAAAATGATTCTATGAATCAGCATATGTCTATTTTGAAAGATGCTGGTTTCTCCCCTCAAGCAATAGATGTGGATCCCTTAGCTTTGTGTAACGCCTATACTTTAAATGCCGAAGAAGAAACTTCGGAACTGCGTTTAAACACTGTGGCCTTAATCAATATCGGCGCCAAAAGTACTATTCTGCAAATTGTGGAAAAAAATGTTCCTCGGTTTACTAAAGATATTAGCTTGGCAGGGAATAATTTTACAAAAGATATAATGCGAGAATTTCAATTGGACTTTCCTCAGGCAGAAGAATTAAAAAAACAGCAGGCAAGGATTTTAGTGGAAAGCGAAGAGACTCTTTTGGACACTGTGCGCGATGCAAATGACGAAAAAGTAATAAGAATAAATGATGCGATGAAAAGCTCGCTCAATAAATTGTTTCAGGAAATACGCAGAGGGTTTGAATACTATGAAAACAACAATAAAAAGCAGGCAGGTTCGGTGCAAAAAATTCTTTTGTCCGGAGGTTCCTCTCGGATTCAAAACATAGATAAGTTTCTGGCGGAAAAATTGAGCATTCCTGTAGAGATTAACTATCCTTTTAAAAATGTAAACATTGATTCCAAAAACTTTGATCTTGATAATCTCAGGCTGAACGCGGTGCAGTTTAATATAGCCCTCGGACTGGCAATAAGGAAGGTGGGCGTATGATTGTCGAGATAAACCTGCTTCCTAAAAAAATAAGAGAAGAGAATAGACTTCGGATTATAAACTTTTATATGGGGACAGTGATTGTGGTAATTATTGTCATTGCTTTATTTTTTATTTTTAAACAACAGCAAAAAAATGCGGCGTTGGATGCTGAAATAAAAGCCATTGATGTGGAGGCCGCTGGACTTAAAGATAAAATTGAGCAGGTGAGGAAGTTTAATGTGATGGAACAAATGTACAATGATAAAAAAACGCTTGTGGATAGCCTCTTGAAAGAACAATCTCTTTGGACAGAACTTCTTGATAAAATTGCAGATATTACGCCTGCAGATATGTGGATGACCATTTTTACTGAAAATAGACAAAGAGAAGATGCCCTTGAACTTTCCCTTGGAGGGAATGCTACTTCAAAAATGATAGTGGCGGATTTTATAAAAAGATTAGAACAGACAGAGGGCATAGCTGACATTCGGACTGTCTTTCTCAGAGATGCAGAAGTGGGAACTTATAAATCAATTGTTTTTTCTGTAGATTTTAATTATAAAACAAAGTAGACCGGAGCACACATGGCAGGACCGAGCGTAAAGCTTGATTTAAAAAGTATAAAGCTTTCACCAAAACAGCAGCAGCAGCTGACAGTGGTAGTGTTAGTTGTGGTGGGACTGGGGTATTTATATTGGAATTTTCTTTTAAGTCCTATAATGAAAGCATATAAAGAAAAAATCACTATGGTGGAAACTAAAAGGCAAGAACTTAAAGAAGCTAAAGAAATGACTTCCAGATATTACGAGTTTTTGCAAAAAGAAGCGGAAATAAGCAGAAGGCTTGAATTTATAAACCAGCGCCTGCCAAAAGAAGACAATATGTCTGATACTATAAAAGTCCTTACAAAAATAGCGACAGAATGCAAAGTGAGCATAACCA
>CAILUR010000072.1 GCA_903837445.1 uncultured bacterium
GCACCCAGACGGTATCAAGGGCACCCTCCAGGTGCGTGTGGCGGTCGATGAGGGGCGGGCTAATAAATATTGCAACAGACGGTGAAAGCTACGGCCATCATGAGCCGTTTGGGGATATGTGCCTTGGTTTCTTTTTTAAGCATTTAACAAAAGAATATAAGTTTGAGGTTATTAACTATGCAGCCTATCTTGAGAAATTCCCTCCAACTCATGAAGTTGTTCTCAAAAGTGGTTACAACGGTGAGGGAACAGCTTGGAGTTGTAGTCATGGTGTGGGTCGTTGGAAAGAAGATTGTGGCTGCAGTACTTATGCCGGAGCAGGGTGGAATCAAGCATGGAGAGCTCCACTTCGAGAGGGGCTTAATACGCTACGGGACCAATTGTGGACGCTCTACAAAATGCAGACCGAGCCCTTCTTAAAGAGTGTTGAAGAAGCGCGTCACGACTATATTATGGTTTTTGCTGGGCAGAAAGTAGATACTGGTACTGAGATAGGGACTTTACTGAGAGGCGAACAGGGCTATACACATTTGCATTATATGGCAATACATATGGGTAAACAAATCTGCGTTTATAATGTTTCTTCCAATGAGGCAAGAGCAATTTTTGAGGCAATCGGGACTGCCAGTGGAACCACTGCTTGTTATTGACGAAGGCATAAGAATAATACTGACATTTTTGAAAAGTGAGTTTTGAGCAGTATTTAAAGGTAAAAACTGTATAAGCTATTTTCTGTTGTATATTTATCCCTCCCACATATTTTAATTTCCTAATATTTTAAAATTTCTTAAAAAAAAACTTGAATATCACTGAATCAGTTGTGTAATTATATTGTGAGTGATTTAAATGATAAAAAGTTAGGAAAAATTTTAAAAAAAGCTAAGGAGGTAAAAATGCGTAAACTTGTAATTGCAGTGCTATGTCTTTTTCTTTCTGTTTCAGCTTTTGCAGGAGTGGTAGTAAAACCTTTTGGTGGGTACACTATGGTTTCAAATGCGGTAATGAACAGGATGATTGATGCTATTGTAGAGTCTTCTTGGTCTTCGATTCCATCGGATGTGGAATTGAAAAAGAACTATTTTCGTGATGCTTATCTTGCTGGAGTAGATGTGGCTTATGAGCTTTTACCTGGGTTTGATGTGGGGGTAAGAGGGGAATATATAGGCAGTTATGGTGAAGCAAAAGCGCGCAGAAAAGTTTTTCCATACGAGAGTGAGTCTTTTGAATTTCCTGCAGGTACTCTTCCTGTTTTGGCTGGAGTTTCTTATACCTATGGTATTTCTGGTTCACCTTTTTCAATAGGAGCGGAAGCATATGCTGGGTATGGGTTTGCAAATATAACGATTTTGAGTAGATCAACAAATTACGATGGTTTGGTGAATATGGTAGCTATGGCTCCGTGTTATGGCGGTGGTTTTGTTCTTGATTCGGCAGTAAAATTTGCCTATACGCTATCAGACAAATTTGCGCTGACACTTAATACCGGCTATAGACAGGCAAAAGTAAATCAGATAAGAGCTGTAAAAGACACAAGTGGTGGACTGTTTACTTTTACGAAAAATGAGGTAATAGAAGGTCCTGATGGAACACCTATAGTATTGGATTTTAGTGGATTGATTCTGAATCTTGCTTTAAGCATTAACTTTTAAGGGCTAAGGAGGCCAAAATGAAAAAAATAATTTTTGCAGGGCTTCTCGTAGCCCTTTTTGTAATGCCGGTTTTCGCAGGGATTAGCATTTCTCCATTTGGTGGTTACACGACTGTGTCTATGGCTAATTTAAATCACCGTTTGGATTTTCTGAGAAGTACTGTATTTACCGATCCGGATTTAATAGACATAAAAACAAATTATTTTACAAATGCTTGGTTTGCAGGGCTTGATGCAGGGTGCTTGTTGGTTCCGGGATTTTCAGTGGGGCTTAGGTCTGAATACATAAGTGCAGGTGGTGTAATCAGTGCAAAAGACAAGACCAATGATGCGAAATTGAATTCTGGGATTAACGCTAGTCTTATTCCTATTATGGCAGGACTTTCTTACCTATATGGATTTGAAACCTCACCATTTTCTGTAGGGGCTGACTTGTATGCAGGCTGGGGCTTGGGGAATGGGGAATTTTTCCTAAAAATGACTGATAAAAATGAATTATTTTTTGAAGCGTATAATGTGCCTATGAACGGCGGAGGCTTTGTACTTGATTCTGATATTAAGTGCGCGTATGCTCTTGGAGAAACTTTATCTTTTGATTTTGCTTTTGGTTATAGGCACGCAAAGATAGATAAACTCTATGTCGTGAAAGATGCAACCTTTATGAATCCTAACTGGGCAAAAGGGAAGGAAGCAAAAACTTCGGATGGGAAAAGTTTGTCAGCGGATTTTTCGGGACTGACACTTAGACTCGGCGCAAAAATTAATTTCTAAATAAATAATGATAGAAAAGAGGCGGCTGAAAAGGCCGCCTTTTTTATTTCTAAGTTTCTCGTTTTTTGTGTAATTGACTTTCACAAATATCCGTTGACAATTACTGGGATATAGGTTATTTTAGTATTCGTTTTATTTTTGTTCTTTAATTAAGACCATTTATTTGTATATATGGGGAGATAGCAAAGTGGCCAAATGCATCAGACTGTAAATCTGCCGACTTCGGTCTTCGAAGGTTCGAATCCTTCTCTCCCCACCAAATAAAAAATAAAGAGTTATAAACACCCGCCTAAAAAATCACTGCAAAAGTTCCAACCAAAAACCCATACAAAACCTTATACCCATATTTCATTTTTTAACTTTAAAAATCCTGTAAACTACCATAATAATATGAAACTTTATCCAATAAAAGTTGTCAAAATAATTATTGGGATTTGGATAGGTATGGTGTGCTGGGAAATGTAATGAAATAAGGAAGATATGCTTTGAAAAATGCTAAATTATATTTTAAAATGTCCGATATATATATTAAGGAAGAGTGCTCGGGAAAAAAGTTTTGACAATAGTTTTTATAAAAAGTATAATTATATAATTGATATTTACAAGGAGACCAAAATGAAGAATTTTGTAATGGCTTTGTTAAATATTTTTATTTTGCTGTTTTTTATAGCCACTTTTTCTTTTGCTGATACTGCACCTGGGCCTCCTACTGCAAAAAAAATACTTTTTATAACGACGGGTGCGATTGCTTTTCCTGGTGTAATGAAGGAACTTCAAAATGCTGGATCTTGTACAGTTCCAGGACCTGCCAATGCTGTGACTGCTGTTACTGCTTGGCCAGCTGATCTTACTACTGCTTGCGGTGGTGGACCTTGTGACCAGGTATGGGACTTCAGGTATTCGGACCCTACAAATCAAACGCTTACTCCGGCAATGAGGACAGCCCTTGAAACATATATGACCACTGGTGGCACGGTATTTGTTCTTGGGGAAAATGCTTCAAATCCTAAACCTGGTTTGGATAATTTTGTAAATGATGTAGTGGCATCAGGAACATATAATGGTTCGGGAGTCGGAACTGGTAATGGTGGAGAATTTTTGAAACTTGACTCTGCCGCTTGTACTATTGCTGAAGATTTTGCAAATGATTATCAGGCTTTAGGAGCGTGTGCCTTGGGAGCGGTACAAGCTGATTGGCCAGGGCAGATATTGGTCACACAATTGGCTGGAGGCCACGGCGTATATACAAATGCTGCTGGGACTAAAGCAACTGGAATAGCTTATAGAGGGATAGATTTAAAACCAATTTACAGTGGGTCAAAACTTTTTTTATGGTACGACTATCAGGCGATGCTAAATATGACAAATTGTAGCTGTGCTACTTATGCCAATATGGAAATGATAAAAAATATTATGGATTTTTTAGTCCCACCTACTGCGACCCCTACTTTTACTCAGACCGCGACGCCAACAGTGACGCCTACGGCTACTCCTACCACTCCAATTATTATTACAAAAACTATAAGCAAAACTATTGTAGAACTTAATGACGCTATCACTTATTGTTTTGATTTTACAAATGGGACTTCAGCGACACAAAACTTTGTCTTGTGGGACACTATCCCTGCGGTTACGGATTATGTGGGGTGCGATAATAGCTGTTCTACCGTTACCATAGGAGGGAATGTAATCGTATACTGGAATGTTAGCATAGCTGCAAGCGCTTCTAAGCATTTGTGTTTTTGGGTAAATGCTGCGCGGTTTCCATTGTTTAAATTGAGGGGCATAAAATATGCAGTGTATGATGGGGAAAATAATATTATTCCTCCGGAGGAAGCGAAGTTTTCAGCCCACGAAGAAATATGTTTTGACAAACCTGACTATAGGAATACTCCGTAAGAGGACAATACATTAAATTTATAAAAAGGAGGTGGCAGTTATGAAAATAAATTGGAAAAATAAAATTAAAACCGAAGTTTTAATAATTTCCGGTTTATTTTTATTATTTCCAGTTTTAGTAAATGCTGCCACTCTTTATGTAAATGCAAGTGCGGTGCCTCCGAACTATACTACCCTCGCCACGGCTATAACCGCTGCCAACAGTGGAGATGCCATATACCTTCAAAAAAATATAACGGAAAATATTTCCAATCCAAGAGATATTACGCTGACTATTATGTCGGACCCAGGCTTAGGGACACAATTTAGTTGGTCCAGCACTGGTGCTGGAGATACATTGAAGTTCGGGGCTGAAAGGGCAAATCTACTTACTATACGGAACATATATATGACGCATACTTCTGGAAACACTGGCTATACAATTGACTCTACTATTAATAAGCAAATTAATCTTGTGGTAATAGGTTGTAAACTTGACAATCCAGGCACAGAGAATGCAGTGGTAAATATGACATTCGGTAGTTGGGTTATTGTGTCTGGAATGATGAAAATGTATCAATCCACTATAATAGGCGGGGCAGCACAGAGTGGAATTAATATTTTTAATTTTGCTGGTGGGGATACTGTGTATCTGGAGAATACCGTGGTCAGGGATTGTGGGGTGGCGGCATTGAGTTTTTCAAAAGGAGGAGGAACAAATTATCCTGGTATTTTGGCCTCACTTACTAATTGCACCCTTTATAATAATGCTGTGGGGTTAAATGTACTTGTGGATGATAATCGTGCCGGTGGGACTAACCCTGTGATTAAAAATACTTTGTTTTTATCTAATACGGATGATTATAAATCTGTTACGACACAGTATTACACATATTTTACAAACTGCGCTTTTGGAGAACAGACTTCACAAGTGGGAATGACTGCCTGCCAATTTTCAGCCACGACAGCAGAGGTGTTAGATGCTTTTAATAAGGACCTTCATTTGGCAGTGGGTTCTACAAAATGTAAAGACCTCGGGACAAACACAGGCGCGCCGGCAGCAGATTTGGATGGAGTGCCAAGGCCATATAACATTATTACAGACATTGGCGCTTATGAATATTATATTCCACCGACAGCCACTCCGACATATACCGTAACGCAGACGAGTACAAGCACAATCACTCCGACAAATACTCCTTACTATAGTCCGACAATCACACCTACTGGTGTACAAAATGTAGCAAAATCTGTTTATGGTTACACAAATTGGGTAGGGTATGTAATGATCACGGATACAAATACACCGACTACCACTCCTACCAGTACAGTGACAAACACTCCGACGGTTACTCAGACCATTACAGATACAAGTACGGCGACAAATACTCCTACAAATACGCCTACGGCAACTCCTACTAGCAGTATGACTAACACTCAAACCGTGACACAAACAAGTACGGCGACAAATACACCTACAATGACACAAACTGCCACACCGACTTTCACACAGACTTCTACTGCGACCATAACCGAAACTACAAGTCCGACAGTGACGGAAACGGTGACACAGACAAATACGCCGACTTCCACGCCGACTTCCACTGCAACTATAACTGAAACTACAAGTCCAACAGTGACAAATACGGTGACACAAACAAATACCCCGACAAGTACGCCGACTGCTACTGAGACCATAACAGAAACTACAAGTCCGACAGTGACAAATACGGTGACACAAACAAATACACCGACAAGTACGCCGACAATAACAAACACAGTCACGACTACAAATACTTTGACAAACACACCAACGGTGACAGAAACTACAAGTGCCACAGTGACGGAGACAATCACACAAACAAATACGCCGACAAGCACAGCAACTTCTACGCCAACAGTAACAGAAACTACGAGTGCTACTGTGACGGAAACTATGACGCAAACAAATACGCCGACAAGCACCCCCACTTCTACACCCACCATAACAGAAACTACGAGTGCCACGGTGACGGAGACTGTAACGCAAACAAATACTGCTACAAATACGCCTGTTTCTACGCCCTCAATAACAGAGACCACGAGTGCCACAGTGACTAACACTCTCACTCAAACCAATACCCCCACAGACACGCCGAGTGTCACGCAGACAATAACAGATACTACGACACTGACTAATACTGAAACCGTGACTTCAACTGCGACGGAAACTGTTACCTTTACAGCGACAAAAACAATAACAGAAACTGTCACTTTTACAAATACTCCTACCGTAACTTTGACTTATACAAATACTGCGACACCAAGTGCGACAGAGACAAACACGGATACTATGACAGCGACTTCCACTTACACAAATACTCCTACAGCGACACAGACAGGCACTTCTACCACGACACCTACCCTGACTTTGACTTATACAAATACACCAACACCGAGCGAGACTGCTACCTACACGATGACTCCGACCATATCGCCCACGCCGACTATCACAAACACCCCTGTGCCGTATCCATATGTTTTAAAAATACAGGTATTTAATGAAGCGGGAGAACTGGTTGGGTTAATTGTAAAAACTTATGTGTCAAAAGAAGTGGGAGATGTGGCGCTTATTTTTCAGGGAAAGGAAACAACTGTGTATAATCCAACACAGGGCAACCTTGTCATAGATATCCCTGGGCTTGAAGCTCCAGGGCAAGAAGGTGGCGCAGGCATAAAGTTTGAATGGAACGGCACTAACAATAATGCACAGGCGGTGGGACAAGGAATTTTCTATATTTCTATTTCCACTCAAAATACTTATGGGGATGTTAAAGTAATCACAAAAGAAATCACCATATTAAAAAATGATGAATATACAAAAATAAAAATATATAATTCTGCAGGAGAAGTAGTAAGAGAAATTAAAAATGAAATAGTTAACACTACGGAAATAAGTCTTGCCAGTACTAATGATGTGGCGGTGATAGGTGATAACAAACCACAACTGGTTATAAATTATGCGGTAGGAGAAAGTGTCACTTGGGATGGAAAAAATACCGAGGGTCGGCTTGTGTCCAGTGGAGTTTATGAGATAGAAGTGACGGTTAAAACAAAAGACGGATTTATTATAAAAGTGAGCAAGAGTGTGAGCGTATTAAATCAGGGCGCGGCTGGGACTATTGGAGATATTAAAATAATGCCAAATCCGTTCAAGTTCTCCAGTGAAAATGGCAAAGACACAACAGCTATAATATGGTCGGGAAGGGCTGATGGAGATATGCTTGTTAAAATATACGGACTATCAGGCGAAAATATCCGAGAGTTTAGGGTAAGAATAGCGGAAGGCGAAGTAGTCTGGAATATGAAAACAGAGGCAGGTAGTCGGATAGTGAGTGGGATATATGTCTGTGTTCTTGAAGCTAAAAAAGATTCCGGAGAAATGGAGTTTCAGACAGCGAAAATGGCTGTTTTACAGTAATTCCGGCTGACTCAAAACACTCAAAATAGCGCAGGCGTGTGCTATAAAGGCCTTATTTATAAAGCTCTTTACAAAAAATGGAAAAGCATATATAATTATAATGTTTTTTGAAAAAAATATGACGAGCGGGCGTAATTCACCGGTAGAATGTAAGCTTCCCAAGCTTGACGTAGTGGGTTCGACTCCCATCGCCCGCTCCATTTTTTTATCAGAAAATATCTAAAAAGGTAATGGCGAGGAATTGTCTTACTAAGAATAAAAAGCTGTATTGTAAAAGCGGCGATATAATAAAAAGGATACTAAAGTGGAAATAAAAAACAGGTGGGCGGATATGCATATCCATACCACCAAATCAGATGGCACATATTCGGTCAGGGATGTTTTTGAAAAGGCAAAAAAAGAAGGCGTGGAAGCCATTGCCATAACTGATCACGATACAGTGGGCGCTGTGGAAGAAGCAGAAAGCGTGTGCGCAGAGTATGGCATAGAGTTTATTCCCGGAATAGAGCTCTCTGCTATGCACGGAAGTAAAGAAGTGCATATAGTGGGGTTGTATATGGACAGGCACGATAAGGATTTTCGTGAGACCCTTAACTACCTGCAAAAAAAGAGAATGGAACGCAATGAAAAAATAGTAAAAAAATTAAAAGATAATGGCGTAAGTGTGGACTATGACGAACTTTTTGAAATGACTGAAAATATAAACACCGCAGGCCGTCTGCATTTGGCAAGGCTCTTGATAAAAAAGAAAGCGGTGGCAAATATAAAAGAAGCGTTTAATAAATATCTCGGCGAAGGCAAAGCCGCCTATGTGGCAAAGATAAAAATGACAGTGCCTGAATGTGTCGCTATGGTGAGAAAGAATAAAGGGATACCAGTGCTGGCGCATCCTTCAAAACTAGGCGCAGACGAAATGATAGAAACTTGGGCGAAGCAGGGGCTTATGGGAGTGGAAGCGTTTCACCCCGACCATAGGTTTGAAGATTCAGAAAAGTTTTTAAAAATTGCTGAGAAATGCGACCTTTTAGTAAGTGGCGGTTCCGACTCTCATGGCGGCGCAAAAGATTATACAGATATAGGGACAGTGAAACTGCCGTATTCGTATTTTGAGAAAATTAAAAAAGCCGCAGGTAAGAAATTATAGAAAGATAGTTTTTAATCAGAAGTAAAAATTAATTAAACTCTTTAAAAAAATGGAGTTAAAAAAATGGAAGACAAAGAAAAACAGCAAATCCCGCCTGAACCACCGAGTGAAGCGGATATTATTAACAGCAAAAAAGAGAATATGCAGTATCTCAAAGATAAGGGACAAAATCCTTATAAGTATTCTTTTGACAGAACAGGCAGCGTCGCAGAGGTTTTAAAGCGTGCGGAGGCCTTGGTAGAAGGCGTGGACAGTACTGTAGAAGAACGAATTGCAGGCAGGTTGGTGAGTGTAAGGTCACACGGGAAGTCGGCCTTTGCACATATAAAAGATTTCAGTGGAAAAATGCAGGTCTATTTTAAAAAAGATGTGCTCGGGGAAGACCTGTTCAATGATTTCAAAAAATTTGACATAGGCGATATCATAGGGGTAACAGGTATTTTATTTAAAACGCATACAGGCGAGTTTACGCTAAAGGTGATGGCATATGAACTCCTGACAAAGTCGCTTTTACCTATGCCTGAAAAATGGCACGGCTTAAAAGATAAGGAAATCCGTTATCGCAAGCGGTATCTGGACCTGATAGCAAATGAAGAAGTTATGAGCGCTTTTATAATAAGAACAAAAGTGGTAAAGGAAATTCGTGCATTTTTGGATGAAAGAGGGTTTATGGAAGTGGAAACTCCAATGATGCAGGCGATTCCAGGCGGGGCAAAGGCGAGACCTTTTAAAACGCATCACAATGCGCTGGACCTTGAACTGCACTTACGCATAGCACCGGAACTTTATTTAAAGCGCTTGATAGTGGGCGGTTTTGAAAAAGTGTATGAGATAAACAGAAACTTCCGTAACGAGGGAATTTCCATAAAACACAATCCTGAATTTACTATGCTGGAACTTTATCAGGCGTATGGAGATTTTGAAACTGTTATGAAAATGTGCGAAGACATAGTGGCACATGTATCGCAAAAAGTACTCGGGACTATGGTGATTAACTATCAGGGAACGCAATTGGATTTGACGCCGCCGTGGAAAAGGATTTCTATGAAGGAGGCGATAAAAGAATATGCAGGTTTTGATTTTGATAAAAAAACGCAAGTTGAAATAAAAAATATTCTTACGGAAAGAAATATAAAAGTCAGGGAGGGCGCCAAAAACGGAGAACTGCTTGAAATGGTTTTTGGAGAACTGGTAGAGCCAAAACTTATGGGTCCAGTTTTTATTACTGATTTCCCAACAGAAATTTCTCCGCTGGCAAAACAAAATAGAAATAACCCAGAGTTAGCGGAAAGGTTTGAACCATATATTTTCGGACGCGAGCTGGCAAATGGTTTCTCCGAACTCAATGATCCTGAAATACAGGAAGCCCGGTTCCGCGAGCAGATAGAAATGGACACACAGGGAGAAGTGGCAAAAGAAGTAGATGAAGATTATATTGAAGCGTTGAAATATGGTATGCCACCAACTGGCGGACTGGGAATTGGCATAGACAGGCTTGTGATGTTCCTGACAGATTCTGCCTCCATAAGAGATGTGATTCTTTTCCCTTTACTGAGACCACATACAAAAGTAAAAGAAGAGGAAAAATAAATGGCTTCCCCTTACTCGTTTTTTATAGGCCTGCGCTATATGCGGGCAAAAAAACAGGGGTTTCTATCCATAATTAGTTTTATTTCTATAGCGGGCATAGCACTCGGGGTGGCGGCACTTATCGTAGTTATTTCTGTGATGAATGGATTTGATAATGATATCCGTGACAGAATAATAGGGACAAACGCGCATGTGGTGGCGGCCTCTTATTTCAAAGAAGGTATACCAGAATATAATACAGTCATAAAAGAAATAGAAAAAATTCCGCATGTGGCGGCAGTGACTCCATATTATGTGGACCAAGTAATGGTAAAATATAAAGATAAAATTCTTGGTGTCTCTTTATGGGGAATTGTGCCAGACAGCATTTCAAAAGTAAATAATCTGAAAAAAAATATGATAAAGGGCGATTTGAATTTTATTTTGAAAGACTTAACAGCGGGGGAACGCGGGATTATTGTCGGCAAAGAACTCTTTGATAATATAGGCGCCGAATTAAATGACGAGATTATAGTGGTGTCACCTATTTTTAAACAGACTCCAGCGGGCTTAATTCCTAAAATGAGCAAAATGAAAATAGTCGGAGTGTTTGAATCGGGAATGTATGATTATGATTCAGGGTTTGCGTATGTAGCACTGGATACTGCTCAGACACTTTTTGATAAAGGGGATGTGATTTCAGGCGCAGCTATCAAAGCGGATAAACTGGAGAATGCAAATTATATAGCCACGGAAATACATAGAAAGTTTAAAACTATCTGGGCGCGGGATTGGATGGCTATGAATAAAAATCTTTTTAAAGCCCTGCAGGTAGAAAAAATAGCTATGTTTATTATTTTGGCACTGGTAGTTTTAGTGGCGGCGTTTAATATAGCCAGCACGCTTATTATGGTAGTTATGAGAAAAACGAAAGACATAGGAATTTTAAAATCAATGGGCGCCAATAATGACAATATAAGAAATATATTTATTGTGCAGGGACTTTTTACGGGCATAATAGGCACGCTTATAGGTATGGGGATAGGCATAGGTATATGTTTAATTCTCAAACAATATCCTATAGGGATACCAGGCGGAGGCAGTGTGTACTACATAGATAAGTTACCAGTGGCTATGGTTATGAAAGACCTGATATTTATACCAGTGGCCTCGATAGTATTGTCGTTTATATCTGCAATATATCCTGCTATGCAAGCGGCAAAACTTGATCCAGTAGAATCAATAAGATACGAATAAACATTTAGGAGTCATATGGCTTCGATTTTAGCAGTCCGAGATATAAAAAAGACTTTTGTGACAGGAAAGAATCAGCTTAATGTGTTAAAAAGCCTGACTCTGGATGTCGTAAAAGGAGAGATTTTGGTTATCGTAGGCACTTCTGGCGCTGGCAAGAGTACCTTGCTGACTATTATGGGAGGCTTATCTCGGCCATCAGAAGGAAAAGTCCTTATTGAGGACACGGATATTTATGCGCTAAATGATAATCAGCTCGCGGCTTTGAGAAATAAAAAAATGGGCTTTGTCTTTCAATTTCATCACTTGTTGCCAGAGTTTAACGCGCTGGAAAATGTATGTATTCCAGCTATGATGACAAAGGAGAAAAGGAAAACTATAGAAGAGCGGGCAAAAAAATTATTGATAACGATAGGCTTAGGTGGTAGATTATTACACAGACCGTCTGAATTATCTGGAGGGGAACAACAAAGAGTGGCTATGGCCAGAGCTATGATAAACGGTCCGGATATCATATTTGCAGACGAACCCACTGGAAATCTTGACCGGCAAAACGCCGAAATGATTCATAAAATAATGTTGGATTTGAATAAAAGTTTTGGGCAGACCTTTGTGATAGTCACCCATAACGAACACCTGACTTCCTATGCGAACAGAGTGGTACACATTGAAGATGGTATGATAAAAAACATTAAAGTACAAAAATAAAAAAGTAAAAAAGAAGTCTAAGGAGAAAAGGTATGTGGATAAATATGAATGGTACTATAGTCCCAAGCGAAAAAGCAATGATTTCTGTTTTTGATCACGGACTTTTATACGGGGATGGAGTTTTTGAAGGCATCAGAGTGTATTCAGGTAATGTGTTCAGATTGCAGGAGCATTTAGACAGGCTGTATTATTCGGCAAAAGCGATAATGCTTAAAATTACGATAGACAAAAAACAAATGATTAAAGAAGTCGTGGAGACAGTGGCGAAAAATAAAATCACAAACGGTTATATCCGCCTTGTGGTGACCAGAGGCGTGGGCGATTTGGGGCTTGATCCAAGAAAATGTAAGGAATCGTTTTATTTTGTCATAGCGGCGAATATAACGCTTTACCCAGACGAGTATTATAAAAACGGGTTGACTATAACTACTGTAGCGGCGCGTAGAAATATATCTGAAGCCCTGGACCCAAAAATAAAGTCACTGAACTATTTGAACAACATTTTGGCAAAAATTGAAGCCAGCAATCACGGGTCGCTTGAAGCCATAATGATAAACAATGCTGGTAGCGTTTCGGAAGCGACAGGAGACAATGTGTTTATCACTAAAGGGAAAGACCTTATCACTCCGGATTTGTCCTGCGGCGTGCTCGACGGAGTTACCAGAAAAGTGGTAATGGAGATAGGCGCAAAACTGAAAATGAATATCTATGAAAAAATACTTTCCAGATATGACCTCTACACAGCGGATGAATGTTTTCTTACAGGCACGGCAGCGGAAGTGATACCAGTAGTGAAAATAGATGCGCGTGAAATAGGGGATGGCAAGCCTGGCAAGTGGACGAAAAAAATAATAACAGAGTTTCATAAAGTGGTTAAATTAGATGGAGTCAAAGTAAAATATTAAAAAACTTCAGCGCAGTTTCTAAAACAAAATGCAAAAAACGCTGAAAGTATGTATGGAGAAAAACTATGTATGACAAATTTACCGACAGAGCGCGCAAAGTAATAGCACTCGCCAAAGAAGAGGCAGTCAGATTAGGGCATGATTATGTAGGCACAGAACATGTGCTTTTAGGGATTATAAAGGATGCTGGCGGTGTAGCAGCGGCTGTGATTGAGTCACTAAACATTGAACTGGAAAGTTTGAGAATGGATATTGAAGACAAGACTATGGAAATATCAGGTGGTACTTTGCTGGCAGGAGACATTCCTTTTAAACCCGAAACAAAAAAAGTTTTTGAATTATCCGCAGAAGAATCACAGGCATTGGGGCATAATTATATCGGCACCGAACATTTACTTCTTGGGCTAATGAAAGAAAGCGAGGGCATAGCGGCACGAGTGCTTTTGGAAAAAGGCACGACCTATCGTAAAGTCCGCGAAATGACAATAAACATACTCGGCACAAGTTCGCCACAAAAAAGCACACAGTTTAGTCAGGGTTTTAGGACAAGCACCCCATCTTTGGATAATTTTGGACGAGACCTAACTGCACTGGCAAAAGAAAACAAGCTTGACCCAGTCATAGGGAGAGATGACGAGATAGAGCGCGTGATTCAGATATTATCCAGAAGAACAAAAAACAATCCAGTGCTTATCGGGGAAGCTGGCGTGGGAAAGACCGCTATTGTGGAAGGGCTCGCACAGAAAATTATTAAAAATGATGTGCCAG
The DNA here is from genome assembly GCA_903837445.1 of uncultured bacterium. GTDB lineage: Bacteria > Oederibacteriota > PGYV01 > PGYV01 > CAILUR01 > CAILUR01. The sequence goes on from CAILUR010000072.1 coordinate 14,106, forward strand.
AACTGCTCGCAGGCAGACGCGTGGTGACTCTTGATTTAGCCGCTGTGGTAGCTGGGACAAAATATAGAGGAGAATTTGAAGAACGCCTCAAAACAATAATCAATGAAGTCAGGCACGCAGGTAGCACGGTAATACTTTTTATAGATGAATTGCACACCTTGGTCGGAGCGGGTGCGGCTGAAGGTGCGATAGACGCCTCCAATATGTTAAAACCGGCCTTGTCTCGCGGAGAGTTTCAGTGCATAGGCGCCACTACCCTCAATGAATACAGAAAATACATAGAAAAAGACGGTGCTTTAGAGCGCCGGTTTCAACCGATTTTTGTAAAAGCCCCTTCGCTGGAGCAGACCGTGGATATTATAATGGGCCTGCGCGATAAATATGAAGCCCATCACAAAGTTAAAATTTCAGATGAAGCAGTAGAAGCCGCTGTAAAACTTTCGGATAGATATATAACGGAAAGATTTTTGCCTGATAAGGCGATTGATGTCATAGACGAAGCCAGTTCCAGAGCACGGTTGTATTCCTCAATATTGCCCGAAGGTATAAAAGAGCTGGATAAAGAAATAGAAAATATTACCAAAGAAAAAGATATGGCAGCACGGGCGCAGGAGTATGAAAAAGCCGCAGGTCTGAGGGACAAAATGAATGAACTGCGCCGCCGCAGGGAAGAAAATAAAAAGAGTTTTGAGACCTCCAAATTAAAACAAATGGCAGTGGTAAGGGCCGAAGACATCGCCTATATAATTTCTAAACAGACTGGTATTCCAATTTATAAACTGGAAGAAAAAGAATCGGAAAAACTCTTGAAAATGGAAGATGCAATGCATAAAAGAATTATAGGGCAGGATGAGGCGGTAAAGGCAATTGCCTTGGCTATCAGACGCTCTCGTGCAGGCATGGGAGATCCTAACAAACCTATCGGGTCATTTATTTTTATGGGACCGACAGGGGTGGGAAAAACAGAAGTGGCAAGAACCCTTGCAGATATATTATTTGAAGACAGGGATGCACTTATCAGAATAGATATGTCGGAGTATATGGAAAAGTTTTCAGTGTCGCGGCTTGTGGGAGCGCCTCCGGGGTATGTCGGGCACGAGGAAGGCGGGCAACTTACGGAAAAAGTCAGACGCAGACCTTACAGTGTGGTGCTTTTTGATGAAATAGAAAAAGCGCATCCAGATGTATTTAGTATTTTTCTTCAAATTTTGGAAGGCGGAAGGCTCACGGATTCGGTTGGACGCGTGATAGATTTTAAAAATACAGTAATAATTATAACCTCCAACATTGGGTCTAAAAATATTGAAAAAAATAAAGCGCTTGGCTTTCAAAAAGATATGGAAGATATCTCTTATGACAGAATGAAAAGTAAAATGATTGAGGAAATAAAAAAAATAATGAATCCTGAATTTTTAAATAGAGTAGATGAGATTATAGTTTTTCATCCGCTCCTGAAAGAACACCTAAAACAAATAGTGGATGTGATGCTGTTTGACCTACTTAAAAGGCTTGCAGACAAAGAGATTAAGCTGCATATCTCTGATGCTGCCAAAGAACTTCTTATAGAACGCGGTTATGATCCTGTATATGGCGCGAGGCCTTTACGCCGCACTATTCAGAGACTTTTGGAAGATCCACTTGCCGAACGCGTGCTTACTGGACGCATGGCAGGCGGTGGAAAAAACATAAAAATAGAACGCGACGGCGACAATCTGACCTTTCACACAAAAGAAGAAAATGCCGGCGTTTAAAAACAAGGTGATAGGAAAATGAAGTTTTTAAAAAGCCTTGGAATTATTATTCTTTCCCTTCTTGTCATATTTGGGATTGTCCTTTTCATTCTTTCTAAAACAGGCATAATCACGGACTATGCGCGGTCTATTGCCGAATCTGAAGTCGCAAAACTTACTGGCAAAAATGTCAGGATAGAAAAAATAGAGTTAGGTCTGTTCAACCATATAACCATAAAAAACATTTCCATACCTGTCGGCACTTCTTTTAATGATGGTGGGGAATTCGCCTTTGTGAAAAATGTTTATATTCGTTTCAATGTTATGGATATTTTTGCTGGAAAAAAAAGCATAGATAAAACGCTTTCTTCCATAGTGGGGCAAGGCGCTGTCGTATATGTGCGCAAAGAAGGCGACACCGTAAATCTTTTAAAGTTTTTAAAAAGTTTTCATATCCGGTCTTCAGGTGGGGCCCCGCCTATAAATAAAATTTTCGTTGAAGACGGGAAAGTAATATATGAAGACAAAGAAAAAAACTTTGTTACTTCCATTACTGGAATAAAAGGCACAGTGGTATTACGGGTCGCCAAAAACACTGTGGATGCAGTGGATGTCTATGTCAATGCGAGGACTCCGGACAGCATAGGACGAAATGTAGCGGTGGCGGTAAGATATTCTTTTCCACAGGAAAAAATAAGGATAAATGTCAAGGCGGATAAAATGCCCCTCAAAGTTTTTGGAAATTACTTTGCAGGGGCGAAAGAGTATGCCTTTACTAAGGGCTATCTTGCTTTGAATGCTGTGGCGGAGCGGGTAAAAGATCAGGTAATTCCTTTTGATATTAAGGGGGAGGCAAAGGTCAAGGATGCTGAACTCACAAGTAGTTCAGGAATAACGCTTACTGCGCAAACAGGCATAGCGAAAATAGAAAATAATAACATTGAAATAACAGGGGTTTTATTTACTGCCTTAAACGGGTCTGGTAGAATAGATGGCAGTATTAATGATATTTTTAATAAGTTGGAATATAACATACATATTTTAGCAAAGGATATAGAACTGCAACAGCCCACAGATGGTTTGCTTGAAGGCGGAGTACAGGCAGATGTGCTTATAAAAGGGGCGAAACTGAGCAAACTGCTGGCTGTCGGTAATCTAAACTGGGCAGAAGGAAAAGTTGCTGGAATTCCTACGAAAATGTCCGCAGTAACTTTTGATTTTGCTAATAAAAAACTAAGTTTAAAAAAGGTAAAAGGTATTTTTGCGGAAGGGGCAGTGGAAGGCACGGGATATATTTCATTCGAAAAAGAAACCTCTCCGTCTAAAATAGATTTTACGGCGACTGCTGTAGATTTTAAATTGCTGACTAAAAATGAGAACACTTCTGGAAAAATAAATGCAACGGGAAAACTCACAGGTCCTATAAAGTCGCCAAGGTTGGAAATGACAGCTTTTTCAGAAGGGATGAATTTTGCGGCGGCGGATCCGAAAAAAATCAATGCCTATGCTGTGATTGAAAAAAGCAAACTGACAGGAGACGCTGTTTTTAATTTTAGAAAATACGAAGCTTTAAAACTCTCCACCCGGATTAATTTTATCAAGGGAAAACTTGACATTGCGGAGATTCTGGTAAACACCGTTAAGGAAAAAATGATAGTGGGGAAAGGCTATTACTTTATTAAAGAAAAAGCCATAGGCGCCGCCCTTAATTACAAAGGGCTGGATATAAATAAAATGAATATCTCTTATATGACTGGCAAGGATATGTCAGTCGGCGGTGGAGGGTATCTGACCTTGTCTGGCACCACAGAAGCGCTGGCATTGGATGTGTATTTTAAAAGCGACTATTTCAAAACCCGCAATAAAGATTACACTTTGAAGTTTAATTTCAACTATTCTGACAACGCCCTCAATATAAAAAACTTTGATTTTAATAAAAATCTTTTGGCGGAAGCCAGCTATTCACTTTCTAAAAAAGTTTTTTTAAACAAAGCTCAGATAAATAATCTTGACGGCAATGTCTTGGCGGAACTTACTGGAATGAAATTTTTTGAAAATAGTATTTTGAATGGCACTGTGGATATAAAAAAATTGGACTCTGGCTACGCTGGAAATGTGAAAGTCGGAATGGCTTATTCACAGGGGGGCTATGAAAGCGGCTATCTGGATATTAACGGGGATAATAATAGGTTCAATATAAACCGAGTGGAAATAAAACAACAGACAGGACTTTTAAAAGCCAACGGGACTTTCAGCGTGTGGAACGATACCCAACTAAAAACAGATTTGTCCGGAGTTTTAAATGACTACAAAATAAATGACAGGCTTACTATAAATGGTGTTTTTGTGGCAACTTCAAAAGTGGAAACTGGCACGAAAAATATTACTTCTGTGAATACTCTGAAAGTGGAAAAAATATTATTGAACGGGAAAAAAATGGACGAGACTGAACTAGTGGTAAAAACAGAAAACCTATATTTGCCTTATTTCAAGGTAACTTCGGGCAAAGCTTATAATATTTCAGGAGCAATAGCGCCTGATGCGACAGGAAAAAAAGCTATAAATATGGATGTTAGGTTGGATAATGCCGATTTATATCCTGTATACACCTTGCTGAATTTGAGGGACAAACCGCTGGATGCCAGCAGTGTACTTAAAGGGGTAATTAAAATTGAAGGGACTTTAGAAGCGTTGAAACTGGCTGCCGATATATATCAAAAAGAAGGAAATATACATATTTCTGGAGATATGACGGGAGAAAAAAAAGGCGGCGCTTACGCCCTTTCGGGAATGGATTTGCGGTATGCCCTGACAAATATATCTGTCAGGGATTTTGGATATATTATGAGCGAAAAGTTTAAAGAGACAGGAAAAATAAATGCTTCGGGGACAATAAAAGGAAGTCCAGATAAGGTGGAAAGCGAAGGCAATCTCATTATGACTGCTGGCACCATAGCAAGTGTGCCTTTTGATAATGTGGATGTGGGATACACTCTGAAAAATAAAAAAATAACATTGATAAAAGCTTTTTTAAGCCACAGAAACTCCAGCTTACTTTTAACGGACTCGTATATTGAATTAAGGGATAAAGAAAGTTTTAATCTCGGTTTGAAAACTAAAATGAATGATTTTGTTCTGGCTGAAAAAAAGTTTAACGGGCAGTTTGAGTTTTATGGAACTGTGAATACTGGGAAAAAGTTTAGTGTGGAAGGCCTACTTTCTTCCGAGGATTTTAAATTCCAAAAACAAAATTTTGACCCGTTTGTAATGAAGACAGATTATTCTTCTGATACGCTTTTTCTGACTTCGAGAAAAGGAAAAGATAAAATAAAAGCGGAAATTTTTATGGGAAAAGACAAACTGGTTTTCAAAGAGTTTACCATTAAAAATGAAAAAAATGATGAAACTTTGAATATAAAAGGAGTCTTGGTTTATGGCAAAACCGAGGAGGAAATGAATCTCTTGGCGGAGTTTAATGAAATGAGTCCGCAGACGGTTTTGAACCTTTTGTCGCTGGATCAACAGATTTCAGGGAGTTTGGATGGCAACTTAAAACTCACAGGAACTGTGAAAAGGTCTGTATATACTGCTTATTTTTCAGCAAAAAACGGAAAGGCCGCAGGGGTAGATTTTGATGCGCTCACCGGGCTTGTGACAGTGAGCGATGACTGGCTTGACCTATCTCC
>CAILUR010000073.1 GCA_903837445.1 uncultured bacterium
CCGGTTGCGCCGACACTAAATGCAATAACCACGAAAAACTTAGCGCGGCCTAGCCGCAACCAAAAAATACACCTTAACCACGAACCACATCCCGCAGTTGCGGGACTAACCTGAGAGTTAGCAAGACACAAAGTTTTTTCACCATTCACCCTTCACCATTTTGGACACCGGTTCTGCACATTTTGGACATCCCTTGTGCAGAACCAGTTTTCCGGTGTAGCGCTCTCGCTCCGCGAGAGGTGTTCCGATCCGCCGTCCGGCACAGACGGCACTACAACCTAACACGTAACACGTAATACGTAACACGTAACACGGACTTCCCATTCCCCATTGCCGACTTCCGAATTCTGTTCTTAAAAACTTTAGCACTTTAGAATTTTAGCACTTTAGAACTTCTTTTTATATATAGTCTTTTTGTCAACTGAATCAGTTATTTTGATGCTTAAAGTTTTTATTTGCAGAATGTTATAACTAGTGATATGATTTTTAATAGTCCACAAAACACTCAAAAGAACACAAAAGGAAAAACAGAGGTCAGCATATGACGGCGCTGGCCGCTGTCATATGCTGACTTCAATGTCTTATCTTCATTTCTGTGTATTTGCCTATTTTGTGTCCTTTTGCGTATTTTGTGGACAATTATGTTTTTATGTATCTTTTTTTATTAAAAAACGCTATGTGGTGAAAGAAATGTGGAATATCATGCCAATTAGTATATAGTTAGAAATTAATTGTGACGGGGACAGTGAAATTATGAAGTTTAGAAATATTGCAATCTTAACAGCAGTAATCGTTTCCCTTGGCACCGCCTTGGCTGTGTTTGCTGAAGATAATAAATCTGCATTACAGGATTTTCTGGAAATTAAGGTTGAAAAAAGCATAGCTGACGAAGATTACAGGAGTAAGCAAATCCCCTTGACGGTATCTCTTATAAATACCGGGAATACGCCATTGCAAGTTCCGCAATTTGATCTAAACTCTCCTTATGAAGTAAGCACACTTTTTCGTTTTAATTTCCTTGAGGAAGATAATGTAACCTTGCACAACGACTTATTTGAAAGTACCAAGCATAAAAAGCAGGAACAGAGATTTGTCGAGTTAGCGCCAGGAAAATCATTAGATTTTTCTATTGAAGTCAGTCGAATAATGTTCCCGAGACCCGAACCGGGTAAATATAAAGTTGCAGTTGAATATTTGAACAGGAATGATAAGAATAAACTGATTGTTGTAAAATGCAGCCCCCCATTACTGCTGGAAATTATGGGGCCGGATGAAAAAATGCGGGAAGGGTATATTACAAAGGCTGAAGCCATTGAAATCGCAAAAGACGCAATGAAGACAATAAAACATGATGAAAGCTTAAAACCAGCAATAACGCTTGATCGTGGAATCTATACCGTTATCTTTCCCATATATGCTCCACCTGGGACGCTTGGTCCGGGCTACGCTGGTAAAATCGGAATTGACGCAAAAAACAAAATAGTTGTAAGAGTTTCTAAGGGACCGTCGTAATTGTTCTATGAGTTTTAAAAATTGAGCGATGTAATATGCATTATTGAAAATGGTTGCCATTCAGATTAGGCACTATATAACAAGCGCAAAACAAGAAACGGGAATATAATTATGAGATTGTTGCCAGTTATTCTTTTATTGTTCTGCTTGTCTGTTTACGGCATGGAGGATTCAATGCAAAAATCTGTCATTGAGATTCCTTTATTGGAAACTCAAGTAAATGCCGAGACTTTAAGCAACAGAATTCCATGGTACTCGCTCAGGGATAAAACCGATGACATCCAAGTCAAAGGAACTCTTCTGGAAGAAAAAATTCTGAGCAAATCGATAAAAGGCAACTATTCATATACCATTTATCGATTCGCATACACGGTGACGGAAGTACAAAAAGGGGAATTCCCCGCAAAGGTGTTGACATTTTTAATTGAACGGAAGTTTCCTACTCCTGAATCAGGAATCATGTATAAGGATTTGTGGCCATTTATAAAAAACAATCCGCTAATATTCAAGCTAA
>CAILUR010000074.1 GCA_903837445.1 uncultured bacterium
ATCCTGCTGGAAAAAAATCAGTACACTCGTTATATAGCCAGGCCTATGCGACTTTTGAAGAAGATGAAGTATATTCACAAAAAGATGCCGAAGGGTTTATAAATCTCTACGGACTGCAGCTTAAAATATTCAATCAGGTAAAAAGGAAATTAAGGAGCAAAAAATGAAAAAAATTTGGGAAGGTAGGTTTGAAAAAGGACTAGATGAGACAGCGGATAAATTTAACGCATCGAGTTCTTTTGATAAAATCTTGTTAAAATACGACCTTCTGGCTGGTATGGCACATACAAAAGCTCTGGCAAAAGCAAAAGTGATTACGCCAAATGAAGAGGGAAAAATAACTGCTGCTTTGAAAAAACTTCTTAAAAATGAAAAGGCAATAGATTTCACAAAATATGAAGATGTGCACTCGGCGGTAGAAGGCGAGCTCGTAAAACTTATTGGTGAAACTGGAAAAAAAATACATACAGGCAGGAGCCGTAACGACTTAGTGGTCACTGATACCAGAATGTATCTGAAAGATGAGATAGCAGAAATGAAAAAAATAATGAAAGCGCTTTTAGCGACACTTACAAATTTAGCAGAGAAAAATACCGACAAATATATGCCGGGATATACGCATTTACAGCATGCGCAGATAATTTCGCGTGGGCACTGGTTTATGGCTTATTTTCAAATGTTTAGGCGTGACCTTGAACTCTTAAGTTTTGTAGGGGAGCGGGCAAATGTTATGCCGCTTGGGTCGGGTGCGCTTGCCGGGGCTAATTATGCTATTGATAGGCACCTTGTCGCAAAAGAACTGCAGTTTGCTGAGCCCTCACAGAACAGCTTGGATGCTGTAGCGGATAGGGATTTTGTTATTGATTTTCTTTATTTTGCGGCTATCACTGCAACCCATGTGTCGCGATTGTCGGAAGAAATTATTATATTTAATTCAAGTGAGTATTCTTTTATTGAAATAGATGATGCGTTCTCTACCGGCTCAAGCATTATGCCACAAAAGAAAAATCCAGATATCGCAGAGCTGGCGCGGGGAAAAACAGGGGAGTTTTATGGCGCCTTAATGGCAGGACTGACTATGTTGAAAGGGCTACCATTAGCTTATAATAAAGACCTGCAGGAAGATAAAGTTATTCTTTTTGAGGCAGTAAAGAAGATAAAGGAAATCATAACAGTTTTTGAAAAATTTATGAGGCACATAAAGTTTCGGCAGGAAAAAATAAATGAGAGTCTAGCGGATGATTTTATGTATGCGGTAGATGTCGCGGATTATCTTTCGAAAAAAGGCATGCCGTTTCGCGAGAGTCATAAGTTGACAGGACAGATAGTGTTATATTGCCTGCAAAATCGCGAGGGAATGAGCAAATTGCCCATAGAAAAATATAAACAATTTTCAGAAATATTTGAAAAAGACATTTACAATATTTTTAAGCCAGAAAAATCAGCGCATGCAAAATGTACTTTTGGGTCTGCCTCTCCAGAGTCGGTCAAGGGACAGATAAAGACCGCCAGGGCTTTTTTGAAAAAATGAAGGTTGAAAACCATGCCATGGTGGGAGTGCCAGTCGCGGTAGGCATATTTTATGTGTCGCATTCGTGGCTGTTTTTTTGGGTAGCTATTTTGGTGGGCATTTTTATAGATGGCGACCATGTTTTTGATTATATAAGGGAAGAAAAAAAATTCAATTTCAGGCATCTGTTTATAAAATCCTATAAAGGTGATTTTAAAAAGATAGTACTGATAGGGCATGCCTATGAGTGGATTGCGCTTGCTTGGATAATAGGGTTGTTTTTTAAAGAGTCGAGCTTGCCCTTGGTATTTACAATTGCTTACCTTTTTCATATGATCCCTGATCAAATAGCGAATAATATAAAACCTTGGGGATATTTTATTACCTACAGATGGCTAAAAAAATGGAAAATGAGCGAAATTTTTTATCCGCCTAAACCCGGCAGAGTAAAAGCCGTAATGGAAATGGAAAAAAAACACGCCAAAGCCCACAAAAAATCTTGAAATAAGTGGATCTCTTTTCGGAGGAAAAAATGAATATTTTTTATAAAATTTTAGTGCTTGTTTTTTTAGGGGGCTTCACAGCGGCGCTGGCACAGGCCTCTTTATTCACTGAATTTATTGCGGGTTTCTGTGGCAATGAGCTGATAGTTATGACCTTGGCAGGGGCCTGGATGTTGGGCGGCGCCTTTGCTGGGACCTATCTATACAATACTTTTTATAAAAATAAGGACTATAAAACAATAATGTTAAATCTTGCATTTATTCCTGTAGTAAATGCATTTGTGCTTCCCGGTTTGATAGTTTTTGTAAGATATTTAAAGCCTATATTTGGTTTTTCGGTGGGGACATCGCCGGGGCTTATTGATACCGCTCTCGCGGGGATGTTGGTAATGCCATTGCCTGGCGTTTTAATGGCTCTGGTTTTTTCTCTTGCTGGGGATGTTTTAAGACGCGAAAAAAGTCTGCCCAGCATAAAGGTCTTATTTCTCGCCGAAGCTGCTGGGTTTATGATGGCAGGCATGCTTTACACGCTTTTTATGAGCGGGAGATGGGGAAATCTTGAAATTATTTATCGGTTTGGGCTTGTGAATATTGCTGCTGCATATATTCTTTTTAGAGATAAAAATAAAGAAGGGAAGTTTGTGATATCTATTCTTATTTTTGTGCTTATTGGTTATCTGAGCATAGATATGACTGGCGTGCTAAAAAAAATAAATGAAGCAAGTCTGCGGGCTGGCTATGGAACAGAGAAAGGGCTTGAAATAAAAGAACTTGCCACTTGCCGCTTTGCAGTCTCTGGCGAAAAAGGGATATATAAAATATATCAAAATGGGGAAAACATTTATTCTTTGCCAGATGCGGCAAATATAGCGGACACGAGAGAAGCGATTAAAACTTCTAAAAATATAAATTCGGTGTTGGTGATAAATTCCGCGTATTCAGGAATTTTAAATGAACTGAAAAAAGTTAAAGCCGTAAAAACTATAACTGTAATAGAAGCAAATGCTGAGTTCGGGGAAATAGTTTCGAGTTATGCAGGTGGCGAAGAGAATAAAGGAAAAAATATAAAGGTAATTTTTGGGGACCCATTTGTATATTTTGGAAAAATGAAGCCGCAGGAAAAATACAATCTGGTGCTGATAAGTCCGGAAGGCAAGGGGGAAGTTTCTAAAAATAGATTTGTTTCGGAAAAGTTTAAAGAAATGCTTACCCCGTATCTGGATTCAAAAGCGGTGATTAAATACTTTGGGAAGGTGCAAAAAGAGGATAATCCTGCGAGTCAATTATATGGCAGAAATCTTTTAAAATATCTGATAATAGGTATACTGCTTACCTTTGTAGCATGGATAGGGTTTGGCGGAATGACACAACAAAAAGAATATATCTCAGCTCTGCAGATTATGACTACTGGGGCAATAGCTTTTACGCTTATGGCGATAGTAATCTTAAACTTTCAGGCAGAATATGGGACTTTGTTTAAGGACTTTGGTCTGCTGTTCGGGTTTTTTATGTTTGGGGCTGCTTTCAGTGCGGTTTTGTCTGATAAAGTAAAACAAATAAAAATAAATTTTGTGATGTATTTTGGCGCACTTTTGAGTATTTTAATTATGGTCTTGATTTCTTACTTCGCAAAACAGCTGGGGATTTTAGATTATAACTTTTTAATTATAGCCCTCCTACTGGTGGGAATGTTTTATGGGCTCTCTTTTAATACTCTAAGTACTGAAACGGAACCGATAAAACTTTATGGGTTTAACCTGTTGGGTGGTGCGGCTGGAGGCTTTCTGATTGCTTTGGCTTTAATTCCAGCTATAGGCGTAGGCAAGACCCTCGCTGTGTGTGCTGTAATTTCTTTTGTGGGAGCGGTGTTATCTGGGGAGAAGAAAAATGGATAAAAATAAAACGCAAAAAGAATTTTTACGCCTTGTGGAGATAATGCAACGCCTCAGGGCAAAAAAGGGCTGTCCGTGGGACAGAAAACAAACGCATAAGTCCCTGCTTCCGTATATCTTGGAAGAGGCATATGAAGTGATAGAGGAAATAAATAAAAACGACAAAGTCCATATGAAAGAAGAACTTGGGGATTTACTTTTACAGGTGGTGTTTCACGCGCAAATAGCGGCTGAGGCAGGGGACTTTACCATAGCAGAAGTGGCAAAAGGCATAAGTGACAAACTGGTGACAAGACATCCGCATATATTTGGAAATAAAAAACTCAAAACTGCTGCGGCAGTTAGAGAGTTTTGGGAAAAACATAAAAAAGAAGTAAAAAAAAGAGACTCAGTTATTGATGGCGTGCCTGTGGCACTTCCGGCACTTTTGCGTGCAAGAAGATTGCAGAGCAAGGCCATAAGTGCTGGTTTCAAATGGAAAAACGACCAAGGCATTATTGCTAAAATTAACGAGGAACTTGCAGAAGTAAAGCAGGCAGTTAAAAGCAAAAAGAAAAAGCATATAGAAGAAGAAATTGGGGACTTGCTTTTTGCCGTAACCCTTTTAGGGTACCATTACGGAGTAAACGCTGAAAACGCGCTTAACCTGACAAGTAATAAATTCATAAAAAGATTTAAGTATATAGAAAAAGATTTAAAGGTAGGTATGACAGAAAGCAATATTCTTAAACTATGGAAAAAAGCAAAAAAAGAAAATATAAAATAGCAAAAATTAAACTTTTATTTTTGGGGAGGGTTTGGTTTCAACTTTTCAGGCGTAATTTAATAAAAAAAATTATGGCGGAAAGGGAGAGATTCGAACTCTCGGGCCCAGTCTCCCAGACCAACTGCTTAGCAGGCAGCTGCCATCGGCCACTCGGCCACCTTTCCGCGTATATTCATAAATGCTTTTAAGAACTGTGTTGCTATCTTCGGCTAAAAATCTTTAATTATCTCGTCAAAGTTCATTCACTTAAATTTGGCGGAGGGCGAGAGATTCGAACTCCCAAGGGTGTGAACCCGTCTGATTTCAAGTCAGATGCCTTACCAGTTAGGACTAGCCCTCCGTTGAAAAACAATATTTATCTTTTATTCATCCCAGCCAATCAGTATGCCTACCGCCATTGTTATGTATCCTCCGATAATTAATATCGGGGCTATGGCGCCAGGCAGATTGGAAGCGTCTGCATTTACTTTTGTAAGAACAAAAAAACCAAGGGCAAGTACCGCAAGGGCACCGCCTATAATATATAAGCCTGTTTTCTTCTTTGCTTTATTGGGGGGCTGTTGATAAACCATAGTGCCTCCAAAATAAGTTCCGAGTTCCTGGTTCAGGGTCTCGAGTTAAAGTGCTAAACCTTAAACCCAAAACTCGAAAGCAGGAACTCGGAACTATTTTAAATTATACTATTTCTTAGTTATCCTGTCAACACCACCCATATAGGGCCGCAGGACTTCTGGAATTATGACTTCCATATTTTCTGTTTGGAAAGTTTCAAGAATGGCAGGGAAGAGGCGTGAAGTCGCCAACCCAGAACCGTTGAGGGTATGTATGTGGCGGACTTTATTTTCTTTGTCTTTAAATCTTATTTTTGACCGGCGTGCTTGAAAATCTTCAAAGTTTGAACACGAAGAACATTCTCTAAATAACTCAGGTCCTGAATGCCAGACCTCAATATCATATGTTTTGGCAGATGAGAAGCCTGTATCTCCAGAGCATAAGGACATAACCCGATAGTGAAGGTTAAGTTTTTGAAGAATGGATTCCGCGTGTACAAGCAATTTCTCAAGCTCGACATAGGAAGTATCGGGGTGCACGAATTTTACCAACTCTACTTTGTTGAACTGATGTAATCTGATTATGCCTTTTATATCTTTGCCGTAAGAGCCAGCTTCTTTCCGAAAACAAGGCGTGTAGGCAGTATATGAGATAGGCAGGTCTTTTTCAAAGAGAATTTCATCTCTGTGCATATTTGTCAAAGGGACTTCGGCTGTAGGAATAAGAAAATAGTCTGGGTCATTTAATTTGAAA
>CAILUR010000075.1 GCA_903837445.1 uncultured bacterium
GGCTCTTAGTGTCGCCATAAGTCAACTCCTGTTTATGTTACCCTTGTTTTTTATAAATTGTTTTGAAAGTTTTTATCGCATCTTCCAGTTTTTTCTTGAGCTCATCCGACAGCGTTTTCTTTTCCACTATTTCTTTTTTTATTTCCTTACAACTTGTTTCAAAATATACCAAAAGTTCTTTTTCAAATTTTTTCACATCGGCAATAGCTACATCATCCAGCAGATTATTGATACCTGCATAAATTATTACTACCTGATCTTCCACGGCCATAGGCACATACTGATCCTGTTTTAAAACTTCTTCCATTCTGCGCCCTAAGTTCAACTGGTTTTGCGAAGATTTATCAAGTTCAGTGCCGAACTGCGCAAAAGCCGCGAGCTCGCGATATTGTCCAAAATCAAGTTTTAGTTTTCCCGCGACCTGTTTCATAGCTTTAATCTGAGCGTTGCCACCGACACGCGAGACAGAGATACCTACATTGATTGCTGGTCTAACTCCCGAGGAGAATAAACTGCTTTCAAGATATATCTGTCCATCAGTGATTGAAATAACATTTGTGGGAATATAAGCGGACACATCTCCTGCCTGCGTTTCAATAATAGGAAGCGCCGTAATGGAACCGCCACCATTTTTAGCATCCAACTTTGAGGCTCTTTCCAAAAGTCTTGAGTGCAAATAAAAAACATCTCCCGGATACGCTTCACGCCCTGGAGGTCTTCTCAAAAGCAGTGACATTTGTCTGTAAGCTGCCGCATGTTTTGTCAAATCGTCATACACAATAAGGACTGCTTTTTTTTGTGCGAACTGGAACTCTTCCGCCATAGCACAACCTGCGTATGGGGCGATGTAAAGCATAGGTGCTGGGTCTGCTGCGCCTGCCATTACCACTATCGTGTATTTCATTGCACCGTGCTTTTCAAGGGTTTCTACCACTTTTGCGACAGTGGACTGTTTTTGCCCAATGGCGACATATATACATATAACTCCGCTGTCTTTTTGATTTATTATGGTATCCAAAGCTACTGCTGTTTTTCCTGTCTGTCTGTCGCCGATAATAAGTTCTCTTTGTCCGCGGCCGATTGGAATCATAGCATCTACCGCTTTTATACCTGTCTGCAGAGGTTCTTTTACTGGCTGTCTATCTACTACTCCAGGGGCTTTTGCTTCCAAAGGACGCCAACCAGAGGTCTTTATCGGGCCTTTGCCGTCCAGTGGTTGTCCCAGCGGATTAACTACTCTACCAATAAGGGCTTCCCCTACAGGCACAGAAATAATTCTTCCTGTGCGTTTTACCAGCATCCCTTCTTTTATTCCTTTGTCGTCGCCTAAAAGCACGGCGCCAATGTTATCTTTTTCAAGGTTGAGCGCAATCCCATAAACACTCGGCCCATTTTCCATAGGGAACTCCAGAAGTTCTGAAGCCATAGCGTTCATAAGCCCGTAAATACGAGCTATCCCGTCGCCTACCTGTATGACTTCCCCGACTTCAGAGAGCTCTATTTTGCTCTCGTAATTTTCTATCTGGGCCTTAATAATATTAGTTATTTCTTCCGGCCTTATCTGCATTTTACTCCTCCTAAAATTTTTTCATATGTATCAAGCGCATTGCCACACAAGCAATGCTTACTTTTTTTTATTTTTTTTGACCTGTTTTTTTGCTATCGGTTTTGCGGCATACAAGTCCTGTCTTAAGGCCTTTAAAAATTGTCTTATGCTGCCGTCCAACTGGGTAAACCTATCTTTTATTATTATTCCACCGAGCATATCGGAATCAATTTCTGTCTTTACCTGCAACTTCGTATGCATGGCTTTTTCAAGTTTGCTTATAAGGGTTTCCTTTTCCTTATCCGCCATTTTAAAAGCAGTGGCAATAGTCACTTTTTTTATCCCCATTTTTACATCCACCATATCCGAGAAAATATTTACAAAATCGTTAAAGA
>CAILUR010000076.1 GCA_903837445.1 uncultured bacterium
CTTGACTACATAGATTATATAATCTATAATTCAAATTATTATATATATAATAATGGAAGAGAGCTTGGGGGTTTTGTATACAAAACCCTGATTTTATATATTTATTTGGAGGGATTACCTTGAATAGCAAAGAGTTACGAAACGCATATTTAAAATTTTTCTCGGGAAAAGGACATACAATAAGACCAAGTGCTTCGCTTATTCCAGCGGACGCTTCGCTTTTGTTTACAGTGGCAGGAATGGTGCCGTTTAAGGATTATTTTTTAGGAAAAATCCCGCTTACTTTTACTCGCGCAACCAGTTCGCAAAAGTGCATAAGGACTAACGATATTGATAATGTCGGACGGACCCGTAGGCATCATACCTTTTTTGAAATGCTTGGAAATTTTTCTTTTGGAGATTATTTTAAAGAAGAGACTATCCTTTGGGCGTGGGAGTTTTTAACTGAAGTGGTAAAACTGCCTAAAGAGAAGCTTTATATAACGGTTTTTGTAGATGACTTGGAGGCTTTTGAAATATGGAATAAAAAAGCAAAAGTGTCGGCTGATCGTATTTTTAAAATGGGAAAAAGTTCTAATTTTTGGGAAATGGGACCAGTCGGACCTTGTGGTTATTGTAGTGAAATCTATGTGGATTTGGAAGGCGGACAAAAAAACGCCAAGGTCACAGGCGCAGATATTGAACAAAACGACGATAGGTTTTTGGAAATTTGGAATCTTGTCTTTACCGAGTTTGATAAACAACTGGATGGCTCACTGCTCCCTTTGAAACAAAAAAATATTGATACAGGAATGGGACTGGAAAGACTGGCGGCTGTGTCTCAGGGGATGTTTTCAAATTTTGAGTCGGACCTTTTTATGCCCATAATAAAAGATATTTCTGAAAAATGCGGCGTGGAATACAGAAAAGACCCGAAGCTTGATATTTCTTTGAGAGTGGTGGCAGATCACGCACGAGGCGTGAGCTTCCTTATTTCCGATGGCGTCCTGCCTTCAAATGAAGGCAGAGGTTATGTGTTGCGCCGGTTGATAAGACGCGCTGTCAGACACGGGCGCACATTGGGAATGAAAGAGACCTTCCTTTACAAAGTAGTGCCAGTGATAAATCATATAATGGGCGAGGCCTATCCGGATATCACGCACAGAAAAGATTACATAATGCAAATAATAAAAATGGAAGAAGAAAAATTTCAGGAGACTATGGATAAAGGCATAGAGATTTTAAACACCGAGATAAAAAATATGCAGGCAAAAGGCGACCTCACGCTGTCAGGAGAAGTGGCTTTTAAATTGTATGATACCTTTGGCTTTCCAGTGGAAATCACGGATGAAATTTTGCGGGAAAATAAAATGACTTTGGATGCCGAGGGTTTTAAAGCCAATATGGAAAAACAAAGACAGCTTGCAAAAGCGTCTTGGCAGGGAGTGGAAGTCGGCGAACTGGGGCGACTCCCACAGGAAATAATTTCAAAACTTGCGAAAACAAAATTTACGGGATATGAGACCTTTGAAGATAGTAGCTCAAAAGTCCTCGCCATAATAAATGAAAAAATGCAAAAAATTAAAACTATCACCACTGGAACTGAAGCGTTTGTGATTCTGGACAGCACACCGTTTTATGGGGCAGGGGGCGGACAAATGGGGGACACGGGATATTTTTCAAATAAAAATATGCGCGCCCAAGTGGGAGACACTCAGAAAATAAACGAGCTGTTTATTCATAAAATAAAAATGTTGGAAGGGGCCTTATCCGAAGGCGAGACGCTTACCGCCACGGTGGAAGGCCCACGCAGAAAAGCCATAATGAAAAATCACACAGCCACGCACTTGTTACAGGCCGCTTTGCGACAGGTGTTAGGTCCACATGTGGAACAGGCAGGGTCTTTTGTAGGACCGGATCGGTTGCGTTTTGATTTCACTCATTTTGCACAGATAACTCCAACGGAAATAAAAAAAATAGAACAGCTGGTGAATGGCTGGGCAATGGAAAGTTATCCTGTGAAAGTGGAAGTGCTGACGATAGCAGAAGCTAAAGCCACAGGTGCTATGGCACTTTTTGAAGAAAAATACGGAGATAAAGTCAGAGTTATATCGGTGGGGCAGGTCTCAAAAGAACTTTGCGCTGGCACGCATTTAAATAACTCTGGAGAAATGGGACTTTTTAGAATAATTTCATCTGGGTCCACGGCGGCAGGAATACGCAGGATAGAAGCGGTCACGGGCGAAGTGGCGTATGAGATGGCTTTGGAACACGAGGAGTTTGTACTGGCTATGAAAGAAACTTTCAAGGCCTCAGAACTCAAAGACCTCTCTCAAAAAGTAAATACTTTTATGGCGGACTTTAAAACGCTTGAAAAAAAAGTAGGAGAGATAAATAAAGCAGGAATTTTGAAAAATGTGGATAGCTATATAGAAAAAGGGAAAGACATAAACGGCATAAAAGTTATTACAATGAAGTTTGACAATGTGGATGGCAAAGTGATAAGGGAACTTTGTGATGTGATAAAAGGGAAAGTTAAAGCCGCGGTAATTTTTGCGGCAAATATATCTGGCGACAAAGTAGCGTTTATCTGCGCAGTGACCAAAGATGCGGTGGACAGACTGGATGCGGGAAAGATAGTTAAAGAAGCGGCTGTGTTGTGCGGGGGTGGCGGCGGCGGAAGAAAAGATATGGCAGAAGCGGGTGGAAAAGATATTACGAAAGTGGATGCCGCCATTAAACAAGTGGAAGAGACAGTAAAAAAAGTGGGCGCATAAACAAATGCGGCTTATTGCTTTTGACGCTGGGACAAAACGGATAGGGATAGCTGTGAGTGATGCGGGTTGTTCTATAGCGAGTCCTTTGAAATACTTGGAAAATAATTCCAGGCTTATGCCTGAAATATCAAAATTGATTGAGATTTACGATCCGGAAAAACTGGTGGTGGGGAATCCGCTGAATATGGATGGCACCCCTTCAAAAGGACTGTTTGTCCCAGAGTTTGTGGCAGCCCTTGAAAAAATAAAAGGCAGGGCACAAATTGTTATGTGGGATGAGCGCTTGACCACCTATGATGCGGAACAAATGTTGATAGGTGCAGATATGAGCAGGGCAAAAAGAAAAAAAGTCATAGACAAACTGGCGGCGGCGCTTATGTTGCAAAGCTATATCAATCAGCTCCAAAAAGGAAGATAATGCAGGACAATAAAAAAAAGTTTTTCAGAGGTGCCAATCTCATAACGCTTGTTTTAATTACAGGTGGAGTTTTCTGCGTGGCAGTGTTTTTATCACTTTTTGTGCCTTATTCTTTTTTGGCAGATAAAAAAATTGCGGTATATATTGAATACGGTTCTGGAATTGCTAAAACAGCCGCTACTCTTAAAACGGCTGGGCTTATTAGAAACACTTTTGCGTTTAAAGTATATGGCTATCTCAGTGGCAAATATAAAACTATAAAAGCCGGGGAATATGAAATACCTGAGAATACCAATATGGTGCAAATAGTAGACAAACTGGTAAGAGGGGAATTTGTCAGGCACGAAATAATTATTCCAGAGGGTTCGGATTCTTATGATATCGCTGAGACCCTTGTGGCTGGAAAAGTAATCGAAACGGATGCCGCTTTTTTAAGCGCTGTGCGGGACAGAAAAATACTTTCGGAACAGGGGCTTCCCTTTGCTTCGTTTGAAGGTTTTTTATTTCCAGAGACCTATAACTTTTTAAAAGGCCAGAGTCCTGAAAAAATAATAGGTGAAATGTATGTCTTGTTTAAAAGAAAAACAGGGCTAAATCCTTTGAAAGAGTATCAGATAAGTGGAGTTAGTTTAAAAGGATATGAAGTGTTGATTCTGGCTTCTATCATTGAAAAAGAGGCAAAGGTGGATACCGATAGGCCTCTGGTCGCTTCAGTTTTTTATAACAGAATAAAAGAGGGAAAAAGACTCGAGTCCTGCGCTACCGTAAGATATGCTATGAATAAAAGAAAAGGCATAATCACGCTAGAAGACCTACGGTTTAAGTCACCTTTCAATACTTATAGGCACGAGGGCCTGCCCCCCACACCTATATGCTCACCAGGGATGAAAAGCTTGAACGCAGCTTTAAATCCAGCCCTGACCGACTATATGTTTTTTGTGGCAAAAAAAGATGGCTCACATACTTTCTCACAAGATTTCAACTCGCATATAAAAGCAAAAAACAAGAACAGGAAAAACAAATGAAAAAATATATTCTTTTAGCCCTTTTATCTTTATGTCTGGGGAGTCCTGCTTTTTCCGAGAGCTTGTACGACTCTGCCGGAGATAGACTTGAGGAGTACAGGTTTCAGGTGTCTTTTGCGGAAAAATATTTTGAATATATGGGGCATTATAGAAATTATAATATTTTTCAAAATAGTGTACACGAATATGAAACTCCCTCGCTTATGCACAGGGGGCTTTTGTATGATATGGGTTTAAAAATGGGACTTCCGGGCGACTATGTCGCAGGAGTGGAAGTTAAAAGTATTTTTCAGGAATTGGATAAAACGGAAGCGAATTCCGTACAGACGATAGCGCTTTTACTGAGGAAATATTTTGGGGGTGGCGCTGGGCTTATGGCGGGAGTGCGATTGGCTATAGACCAAAACTTGCCGGCTGAACCGCGGTTGATTAATGAAGAGAATAAAAAAAATCTAATTCTGGGACTTTTTTATAAACCTGATTTGGGAATGTTTAATTTAAAAATACAGGCGAGTGGGGAACAACCATTTTTTTCTAATCCGGCTTATACGGGAGAGTTTGAGTTGACTTTACTGGGGGGGTTAGTGATCTATGACGATAAGACCGAAGAAAAGATAAGTCTTAATACGGAACTGGTGTATCACGGAATGGGGAAAGATAAGACGGTTTCCACTTATGCCCTTATAGTGCCGCAGTTATCAGTATATTTTTATGATAGTTTGACTTTTATTTTGGGCGTAGATATTCTGGCATATGCAAATGAAGTGTATATAAACAGATATGATAAGTATCTGTATACTTTTAAATTTTCATATAATGTGAGTGCTGTACCTTCCGAGAAAAATAAAAAATAAAGAGCAATAAAATACGCGATAAGGCGGAAACTTTGAAGAACAGAGTAAATATAGAAACTGTATATGAAATAATAAAAAGGTCTGATTCGCCTTTGAGCGAAAGACAGATAATGAAAAAAATTAATGCCAATAAGCACGACAGACAGGCAGTAAAAGATATGCTCAAAGAACTGGACAGGGAAGACAAAGTAGAAAAACGCGGTGAGAAATACAGCGTGTCTGGTAGTGATAAAACTGCGATAGGCAGGATAGAAATAAAACAAAATTTTGGGTTTCTTATTGTGCCTGGTGGGGACGATATCTTTGTGGGGAGAGATTCTATCGGTGGACTTTTAAACGGGGATGAGATAGAAGTGTATGTCAAAGAAGATTACTCGGGCAGAAAAGAAGGCACGCTGAAAAGTATTGTGAAAAGAACAGACCGTCCCATAGTCTGCAAAGTAAAAGAAACAAAACACGGCTTCTCTGGCGCTCAGCAGGGCCGCGAAATTCCTTATCTGCACTTGCTCCCTTCAAAATATGCGCTCAAAGATGGCGACACTGTTATAGTGAAATTTGTAAAGGAAGAAAAAAATCGGCTTTATGCCGAAGTGACTTTTACCCTTGCGGGAAAAGACGGGCTGGAAAATTATAAAAAATTTGTGCTTGAAAAAAGAGAGATTCGGGATACTTTTGCTGAAGAAGTGCTCACGCAGGCAAAAAACTTTTCCAGAAAAGATGTGCAAAATGAAAAAGAAAAAGGGCGTCGCAGGGACTTGAGTGATATGACTATAGTGACTATAGACCCTCTGGATGCGAAAGATTATGATGATGCGGTGTCGTTGGAAAAAAATGGAGAGACCTATACGCTTGGCGTGCATATCGCGGATGTCTCTCATTATGTGACAGAAGGCTCCCCCCTGGACATAGAGGCATATAAACGGGGGTTTAGCTTATATATGCCACGCGAAGTCGTACCTATGCTCCCTCACGAACTATCAAGTGACCTGTGTTCTTTGAAAGAAAAAGTGGACCGCTTGGCGTTTTCTATTTTTATGACGCTGGATAAAAATGGAGAGATTACTGGATATAACATAGAAGAGACCATAATTCATAGCGCCAAAAGGTTTACTTATGAAGAAGTGGAAGAAATCCTGACGGGAAAAGCCGCACAAGCACCGGACGAGAAAATTCTTAAGGCGCTTGGGCTTATGAATGAATTAAGACAGATTCTAAATAGAAAACTTATTGCGGGTGGAATGGTGGATTTTTCACTCGGAGAACCGAAACTTACCTTTGATGAAAAAGGAGTGGTGTCGGGAATAATAAGAAAACAGTCACTGGTCTCGCACAAACTCGTGGAATATTTTATGATATACGCCAATGTCTGTGCGGCCGCCTATATAGAAAAACATATGGACCACGGAATGTATCGGGTGCACGACAAACCAGCAGCCAGAGACATAGAAGAATTTAACACGCTTATGAAAGGGATGGGGGTAAATTTCAAACTGGATAAAGGGACAAACTTTGATTTTCAAAAAATGATAAGTGCGGTGAAAGAAAATACGCATAGGCAGATAATAGAAAAAAATCTTTTAAGAGCTATGAAATTGGCGGTGTATTCGGAAAAAAACAGCGGACATTTTGGGCTGGGACTGGAAAAATATACTCATTTTACTTCACCTATCCGCAGATATCCTGACCTGGTGGTGCACAGGCTGATTAAAAATATAAATAAATCGCTGGAGATGAAAGACCCTTCGATAAAGACCTTGAGAGAAACAGCTGGGATAATAAATGAAAATGAAGAAAGAATTGAAAAGGCAGAGTCGGATGTCTTTAAAGTGTATGCGTTGGATTTTCTGCGTAGCAGGTTGGGTAATGAAATGAAAGCCGTAGTTACGAAAATTACCAAAAACGGAATTACCACAGAACTCTTGGACTATCCTATAGATGGCTTTATTTTGTTTGAAAATATGAATGATGATTATTATGTGTATGATGTCGGGCGAGGGCTGGCTTTTGGAAAAAGAACTGGGAAAGTGTTAAAGCACGGGATGGAACTTAAAGTGACCATAGCAAGTATTGATATGGAAATGCTCAGGCTGGGGCTGGAAATATAAACTGCTGAGTTTAGCAAAGAAATAAAAACCTTTATTTTTATATGATTTTAAAATATAATGTGCAAAAGGGAAGAAGACACATATGCTTCCTTAATATGTTTAAAAGAGAGTCGCTATGATTAAAAAATTTATTTATTCAAAAACCACGCAAAAAGAAATAGATGCTTATATTGATAAGATAAATAATATTGAGTTAAAGGTCACACCTAAAATAATTTCCATAATAAATAAAGTGAAAAACCAAGGCGATGCTGCTCTTTTGGAATATGCGAAAGTGTATGACAAGGCAAACTTAAAAAGCTTAAAAGTACCAGCAGAGGCGATAAAAAAGGCATATAAAAGCGTGGATAAAACCGTGCTTTTAGCTATGAAAAAAGCCATAGAAAACATAAAGGCTTTTCATAAAATGCAAAAAGCCAATATAAACGGGTATGTGTATCAAAATAAGGGTTATAAAATAACCCAAAAATATATTCCAGTGGACATTGCTGGGCTTTACATACCAGGCGGACAGGCGCCTTTATTTTCTACTGTTTTTATGGCAGGCCTTCCTGCGAAAATAGCAGGAGTAAAACGCGTGGTGCTTTTATCTCCACCTCGGCATAATGGCGAAGTGGCACCACATATCCTTGCAGCGGCAGATATGATAGGCATAACCGAGATTTACAGGGTAGGTGGCGCTCAAGCTATAGCGGCGCTGGCATTTGGCACGCAGACAATTCCGAAAGCAGATAAGGTCGCAGGACCAGGAAATATTTATTCCACAATGGCGAAAAAATATCTTTTCGGAACTGTGGGAGTGGATGCGTTAAACGGCCCTTCGGAAGTGACCCTAATAGCGGATGAGACAGCCAATCCAAAATATATAATATATGATTTGTTAGCACAGGCGGAACACATAAACGGGCACGCTTTACTTTTGACTACATCTCAAACACTGGCGACGGCTGTGGAAAAAGGAATTAAGGCTGCGGCTGGAAATATGAAAATACAAGTCACTATAGTCATAGTGAAAGACCTGAACACTGCGGTAAAAATAGCCAACAAAAAAGCGCCAGAACATTTAGTGATAATTACCGAAGCCGCGGAAACTGTGGCGGCGGCGATAACTAATGCGGGCGCAATTTTTACTGGTAATTATTCTCCAGTGGCATTCGGGGACTATATGGCGGGGGCCAATCACATTCTGCCGACAAATGGCACTGCCAGATTTTTCTCGGGCTTATCCGTGTTGGACTTTTTAAAACATACGCATATTGTAGAAGGCACAAAAATAGGCATAGAAGCTTTTGGACCAGATACGGAAGTACTGGCTAACGCAGAAGGAATGAAGTTTCACGCTGAGAGCGTGCGTGTCAGAAGAAAAAAATAAAACGGTAAGGGTGAAATAATGGACATTCTTTCAAAAGTTAAAAAAAGTATTCGCGGGCTTAAAGCCTATGACCCAGGCTTAACACAGACAAAATACAAACTGGATGCAAATGAAAACCCATATGATGTGCCGGCGGTTTTGAAAAAAGCTATTCTTAAAAAGGCACAGCGCATTCCTTTTAACAGGTATCCAGATGCAGCGACAGTGACACTTAAAAAAAACATATCAAAATATCTTGGAGTAAAGACCGAAAACATTTTTGTCGGCAACGGGTCAGATGAAATAATAGAATACCTTATGCAGACCTTTGTGGAGCAGGGCGATACAGTGATAGTGCCTACGCCGACCTTTGAAATGTACCGAATTATAGGCGTGATAAATGGCGCGAAAATCATAGAACTGCCTCTGGATAAAAAGTTTGATATTGATGAAAAGGCCATAATAACAGCGGTTAAAAAGACAAAGGCGAAGTTCGTTTTCTTGGCATATCCGAACAATCCTACTGGCAACTGTTTTTCTGAAAATAAAATAATGAAAATAATTGAAAGCGTGGATTGCTTTGTGGTATTGGATGAGGCCTATTATGATTTTTCGGGCAGGTCTTTTCTTAAATGTCTGAAAAGACACAAAAATTTAATAATTCTCAGGACTTTTTCAAAGGCCTTTAGTATGGCGGCACTGCGCATGGGGTATATGATAGCAGACAGGGAAACTGTAGCAGCAGTCAATAAAGTGCGACTTCCATATAATATAAACTCGCTGTCACAATTTGTAGCGGTGGAGCTTTTAAAAGCAGACAGGACTAAAGTTTTGGAAATTATAATTAAAGAAAGAAAAAAGCTCTATGCTTTGATAAAAGAAAAATATGAATGTGTGGACAGCAATGCCAACTTTATTTTTTTAAAACCTAAAACTCCAAGCAAAGCGCAAAAAGTTTTTGAAGCGCAAAGTATTTCTGTGAGAGTGTTTACTGCGGGACCAGCCGCTGGCTGGATGCGACTTACTGTCGGCACACCGGCTGAAAATAAGTTAGTCAGACAAATATTAAAAAGAGGTGTTTAAGTGAAAAAAAAAGCACGCAAGGTAGAACGCAAAGCGCAACTGATGAGAAGGACAAAAGAAACAGATATAAAACTTTTAATAGTCAATCTGGATGGGCAGGGCATATACAGTATTAAAACCAATGAGCCATTTTTAAATCATATGTTAGAACAACTTTCCAGGCACAGCGGGATAGACATAGCGCTGGATGCTTTGGGAGATGTGGAAATAGATTCGCATCACTTGGTAGAAGATGTCGGGATAGCTTTAGGTAGGGCGATAAATCAAGCATTGGGAGATAAAAAAGGGATAAAACGCTTTGGGTCGGCTGGAGTGCTGGACGAAGCGCTTGTCAGGGTAGTGGTGGATTTTTCAGGCAGGACTTACTGTGATGTAAATCTGGACCTCGAGACAAAAAGAATCGGGTCTTTTGATACGGAACTGGTGGAAGAATTTTTTAATGGTTTTGCCAGAGGCGCAGTGCTTACTTTGCATGTGGATAAACTCAAAGGTAAAAATACGCATCACACTATAGAAGCGGCTTTCAAAGGGTTGGCAATAGCGCTCAGAGATGCGATAGCGGTTATAGGCAAAAGACTGCCGAGCACGAAGGAAGTTATAGAAAAATGAAGAAGTTGGTAATAATAGATTATGGAATGGGAAATCTGCATAGCGTCATAAAGGCCCTGCAGAAAATGAAAATCCCAGCGGTCTTGTCTGATAAAGCAGAGGTAATAAAAGCGGCAACAGGAATTATTCTTCCTGGGGTAGGCGCTTTTGCGGATGCCATAAAAGAAATAAGAAAACGCGGGTTATATAATATAATAAGAAAGGAAGCCCTCGCAGGAAAACCCATTTTAGGAGTGTGTTTGGGGCATCAGTTGTTGTTTTCACATAGTGAAGAGTTTGGCGCTACAAAAGGACTTGATCTTATAAATGGTAGAGTGATTAAGTTCAAAACAGACCTGAAAGTGCCCCATATGGGCTGGAATAATGCAAAAACAGTAAACCAAAAAAGCACATTATTAAAAGGGATAAAAGACAATAGATTTTATTATTTTGTTCACTCGTTTTACGCTGTGCCTGTGGAAAAAAAAGTGATATTAACAGAGACTCAATACGGAGATATTCGGTTTGTTTCGGCGGTGGAAAAAGAAAATATTTTTGGAGTACAATTTCACCCTGAAAAAAGCGGAGAACCGGCATTAAAAATTTATAAAAATTTTTGGAAAGTGTGTAGTAAAAAATAAAAAAATATTTTCATTCGGTGAAATTCACCGACATATATTCATAAGGAGTTTTTATGCAGATAATACCAGCAATAGATATAAGGCGTGGAAAATGCGTTCGTTTAATCAGAGGCGATGTGCGGGATGAAACCGTTTATTCGGATGAGCCAGGAGATATAGCGAAGCTGTGGCAGATACAGGGCGCAAAACTTATTCATGTTGTGGATTTGGATGGCGCCCTTACTGGCAAGCCGAAAAATATGCCGCTCATCCTGAAAATTATGAAGTCCCTGCGAATAAAAATAGAAGTAGGCGGAGGCCTGCGGGACGAGGATGATATTAAAAAATATATTAATGCGGATGTAAAACGCGTCATTCTTTCCACTTCAATTATTGCCTCTGAAGAGTTCTTGGAAAAAATGATTGATAAGTATAAAGATAAAATAGTGATAGGCGTAGATGCAAAAAAAGATAAGGTGGCGGCAAAAGGTTGGAAGGATGTCACAGGTATAGATGTGATTGATTTTATAAAAAAACTTGAAAGTAAAGGCGTAAAAAGAATAATCTATACGGACATTAACACGGACGGAGTGCTCAAAGGGCCTAATTTCAAAGGAATAAAAAATATTTTGAGAAATACAAATATGAAAGTAATAGTATCGGGCGGAATGGCAAAACTCAAACATGTAGACCAGCTTATGGGAATAGACAAACATTACGGAAATATAGAAGGCGTCATTATTGGAAAAGCGCTCTACACAGGGGACATAGAATTGAAAGAAGCCATTAAAGCGGCCAAGGACGAGTAGAATAATGCTGACCAAACGCATAATTCCTTGTCTGGATGTCAATCAAGGCAGAGTGGTAAAAGGAATTAAGTTTCTAAATTTAATTGATGCTGGCGATCCAGTCGAAGCCGCAGTCAGATATAATAATGCTGGAGCAGACGAGATAGTTTTCCTTGACATTACCGCCTCTCACGAAAAACGCAAAACCATAGTAGAGGTAGTCCGTCGGACAGCCGAGCAAGTATTTATTCCGCTGACAGTAGGTGGCGGGATAAGGACAGTTTCAGATATGGAAGAAATTTTGCGCAGTGGCGCTGATAAAATTTCAATAAATACTGCGGCAGTTACTAATCCAGAACTTATCAGGGAAGGTGCAAAAAAGTTTGGCAGTCAGTGTATAGTAGTGGCGATAGACGCTAAACATTCGGGAAAAGGAAAATGGAATGTCTACATTCACGGCGGCAGGACAGATACTGGGCTGGATGCAGTAAAATGGGCAAAAAAGGCCTATGCCCTCGGCGCAGGAGAAATTTTGTTGACCAGTATGGACGCAGATGGCACAAAAGCTGGATATGATTTAGGACTCACAAGGGCGATATCAAAAGCAGTGAAAATCCCCGTGATTGCTTCTGGCGGGGCAGGTGGCCCTGAGCATATGGTGGAAGTTTTAAAAAAAGGCAAAGCCGATGCAGTATTGGCGGCATCTATATTTCACTACAAACATTATACTGTTCGGACGGTAAAAGAATATCTGCACCGGCACGGTATTCCCATTAGATTATAAAGTGTTTTTTATTTAAAATATAATAATTTTTAAAACAAGCGGAGGTCAGTTTATGAAATTTGATATGGAAAAAGTAAAGTTTGACGCAAACGGACTTATGGCCGCTATTGCACAGGATGAAAAGACCGGTGAGATTCTTATGCTGGCTTGGATGAATAAAGAAGCGCTGGAAAAAACTCTGGCGACACGAAAGGCACATTATTACTCGCGGTCCAGAAAAAAACTCTGGTTCAAAGGCGAGGAGTCGGGAAATGTGCAGGAAGTAAAAAGTATTTACATTGACTGCGATATGGATGCTATACTTATGAAAGTGGAACAAATCGGCGGAGCAGCCTGTCATACTGGTTTTAAATCTTGTTTTTTTACTGAAATAGAAACGACTGGCGAAATGAAAACTCTGGGGGAAAAAGTCTTTGACCCAGATAAGGTTTATAAAAAAGGAAAATAATGCTTAACCTCAATTTAAAAGAAGTACTGCAACTTTCAAGAAAATACAATGTGATTCCGGTATTCGCACAGACCTCCGCGGATATGGAAACACCTCTATCGGCGTATATGAAAATAGATAATCCAGAGTATTCTTTTCTTTTGGAAAGTGTGGAAGGCGGAGAAAATACCGCCCGCTATTCTTTTTTGGGAAGAGAACCCTATGAAATTTTTGCGTATGCTAACGGAAATGTGTTTAGAGAGAGTAAAGGAAAAAAAATAAAATACGCTTCACAAGATCCCCTCGGAGAACTGCGTAAAATTTTCACAGAGTTTAAAGTGGCGCCGGTGGCAGGTCTGCCACGGTTTCACGGTGGTGCAATAGGCTATATGGGCTATGATGCGGTAAAACTTTATGAAAAAATACCAGCGTATCCTAAAAAAGACCTACTGGGCTGGCCGGATATATTTTATATGTTCACTGATATCCTTTTGGTCTTTGATCATGTGTATCATAATATAAAAGCGGTATGCAATATTTTTATTGAAACAGGGGACACTGCCGCAAAGATAAAAACCAAATATGAAAAAGCAGTTTCAAAAATTAACTTAATTCTTAAAGATGTGGACTCGCCGTTGGAGACCAAACACCTCAAAAAACACAAAGGCAAGATAAAAATAAAAGAGGTCACTGGAAAAAATAAATATAAAGAAATGGTGGCTTTTGCAGTCAAAGAGATAAAAAATGGAGAAGCTATTCAGGTGGTGCCGTCTCAACGGTTTACCATTGACTATAACGGCGACCCGCTAAATATATATCGCGCCCTCAGGACCATAAACCCCTCACCATATATGCATTTTATACGCTTTGGCGACAACCGTATTATCGGCGCTTCCCCAGAGGTAATGGTCCGTTATGAAAATGGAGAGATTTACTTGCGACCGATTGCAGGCACCAGGCCGAGAGGAAAGAGTGCAGCGGAAGATACTGCGCTGGAACTGGAACTTTTGGCGGATGTGAAAGAACGCGCCGAGCATGTGATGCTTGTGGATTTGGCGCGAAATGATATTGGCAAAGTGGCAAAAGTAGGGTCGGTAAAAGTTAAAGATTTTATGACTGTAGAAAAATATTCCCATGTAATGCATATAGTGTCGGGTGTGACCGGTAAAATAAAACCTGGCTTGGATGGCTTTGATGTTTTTAAAAGTACTTTTCCTGCAGGCACGGTAAGTGGCGCCCCAAAAGTACGGGCTATGCAAATGATAGAACAAATGGAAACAATAAAAAGAGGACTTTATGCCGGAGCTGTAGGTTATATAAGTTTTTCAGGAAATATTGATTCGTGTATTTCCATAAGAACGGCATATTATTGCAAAGGCAAAGTGCATATACAGGCGGGAGCGGGCATAGTGGCGGATTCCAATCCAGAGTTTGAATACAAAGAAAGTATGAACAAAGCAATGGCTATGATGAAAGCGGTTAAAACCGCTTCGGAGGAGTAGTATGATTCTGGTAATAGATAATTACGACTCATTTACTTATAACATAGTGCAGTATCTGGGCGAACTTACCAAAGATATTAAAGTGGTAAAAAATGATGAGATCACTATAGCGCAGATTAAAAAAATGCAACCTGACCATATCCTTATATCTCCGGGACCGTCGTGGCCGAAAAATGCTGGGATTTCAAAAAAAGTAATCTTGGAGTTTATAAAAGATAAACCTATGCTCGGCGTGTGTCTCGGGCATCAGTGTATGATAGAAGCCCTTGGCGGAGTTATAAAAAAAAATAAAGTGATTATGCACGGAAAGGTCTCTCAGATATATCACGATGGAAAAGGAATCTATAAAGGAATGAAAAATCCTTTTACTGCCACGAGATATCATTCTTTAGTGGGCGAAAAAAAGACCCTCCCAAAAGAACTTGTAATCAGCGCGTGGACAAAACAGGGCGAGATAATGGGAGTCCGGCATAAAAAGTATAATATGGAAGGCGTGCAGTATCATCCTGAATCAATCTTGACTGAAAATGGGATTTTGCTTTTAAAAAACTTTTTAGCAATAAGAGGCTAAAATGCCAATATTCATAATGCTTTTGCTTTTAATAAGTCCGGGAGTTTTCGCAGCCCCTGTCACACAGGAGGGCACGAAACTACCGCAGAGCTATACTGCAGTTACACCACCAGCAGTGATAGCCACGATACCTGAGAAAAACATCGCCCCAGTTACTGACACAGCGAGTACTATTTTCATAGTGGCATTGACAGTCACGGCTGAGGCCACTTCTACCACCATTCCAGCACAAGTGACTTTTACAACACAAGCGGATTACACCCCAAAAGATTTTAAAGTGGTAATGAGTGACAAGGCGATAAAACTCAACTGGAAAAAAGAAGACCTTGAACTTATTTATTATAATGTGTACCGCAGGATAGAAAAAGCTCCGTATAAAATTATCGGAGAACTTTTGCCGATAGTAGAATATATAGATTCAAATATAAATACCGGAACAGGCTATTCTTACAAGGTGGAAGGCGTAGATAAACAAGGACAAATGTATATGTCCAAATCTGAAAATATAAAAACTGCTGAACTATTACCTCCAATGCAGCCAGAAGATTTTAGGGCACTTCAAGATGTGCAGGCAGTCCTTTTAAAGTGGACGCAAGCGGTTAAAGGCACAGGAGATATTTCAGGGTACAATGTGTATAGGGGAAAAAGTATTAATGAAATGACGCTGGTAAAGTTTATCCCTCTAAAGCAAGGCAATACAATGGCGTATGAAGATATGGATGGAATAGAATATGGAGTAAAATATTATTATAAATTAAAAGCGGTGGACACCACAGGCCTTGAATCAAAAGCTCCGCCAGTAGTGGGAGCGACTCCTCTGCCAGCTCCGAGAACAGGCCTAGTACTTATGCCCTCGGCATTTAGAAATGATATTTCAAATAATTATGGACTTAATGTGGACATAATGTTCGCGTATTTTATTGGGTCAATGTACGGCCAGCATAATATCACCACTGCGGATGCGGTGGGGGACGCTATAGTAGATAAAGGGAACGATGCTATGGGGAAACTCGGCGTATGGCTTTTGACTGGAGATGCGAAATGGACATTTTTTAATGAGGGCGATACAATGCCTTCGTTTGGCGCTGGGTATATGTACACGATATTGCTACAGGACTCCATAGGTGCAGGTGGAAGCTCGCAGACCACTGGTGGCTCGGCTTCTTTTTCTTTAGGAACTAAAGATTCTTTTAAATCTATGCAGGGGTTTTATTTTGTAATGAGTAAAAATGTCATTTGGGATTTTACACTTCACGGCGGCTACCTTGTCGGAAACCAATTGGCTTTTATGCCTTATTTATCAACCTATTTATATGATTACTTTCCCACAGGTAGCGAAAAATTGACAAAAGATAAAATCTTAGACAAAGGCATATATGCGGGGATAAGCCGGCCGCTTTTTGGAAGGACTGGTATTAGGGTAGAATATATTACCACGGTAGGCGCAAGCAGGTCACCCTACATAATTAACACGCATATAGATCACTTTATTAACTTTGATGTGTCTTATTTTAAATTTAATGGTGGGTATGCGTGGCTCGGGTATATTAATTTTAGGTTTACAGTTTTTCCTAATCCTTACAAATAAGTTCGTAATTTTTAGCAGAAATAAAAAAAATCCCATCAAAACCTAACCGATTATTTTTTTTATGCCGTTCAAATAATTAATTACTGGTAATCTGGTAAGAAAAGCGGCATAGCCCTCTATATATGGAAAAATAGCTGAGGCCTTAAAATCCGCTTTGATATCGGTTTTGGAAGCCCCGACTTTTATAACAGAGATTTTATCTGATGCCATATAAAACGAGTTTAATAAAAGCACGAGCAGAGTCATACAGACAGTCCCACCGATAAATTTATCCACAGCGGTTAAGGCGAAAACATCTGCCAAGCGTGCGAGAATTATTCCAGCGGTTACCACGACGCCTGCCCCCAACACAAAAAGAAAAGAATAGGCGATTAACTTGCGGTTCATATCGTTTTTTATAAAGCTAAAAGTCTTAGCCAGTCCCTCATAGCCCATAGTACCAGCCAAAGCCCCCAATATAAAAGCCAATGGAATTATAATAATATATATACCGCGTAATTTCCAACCAATGATAAAAGATAGGCAGAGCAGGACAATGAGAATGATATCTATGTAGTTCATAACAGACCTCCCAATAAAGGTAATTTTATAAATATTAGCATAAAAGCGCGGAAAAATAAATATGAAAAGCCGCCTTGACAATATGGATTTTTCTTTATTTGACAAAATCAAACAGGTGTGATAATTTAATAATCTAAGTATGAAAAGAGATTTACAGAAAACAAAGTAATTTAAACCCTGTAAGATACTCGGCAGTGCCTGCCGTGAAAAGTTTTAAAATCTAAAAAATGTTTTCACCGGGGAAACCCGTGGATAACTTATTTCTTTTAAGAGGTGGAAAATGCCTAAAGCCAAGATTTATGTGACCTTCAAGGACGGAGTTCTGGACCCACAGGGGACTACGGTAAAAAGAGCACTGGACAAAATGGGCTACAAGAATATAGAAGAGGTAATGATAGGCAAGTATATAGAAGTGCAGATAAAAGGTACCGATAAAAAACAAATAGAAAAAGAAATAGACGAAATCTGCGACAAACTCCTGGCAAATCCCAACATAGAAAAATATACTTTTAAAGTGGAGTAAATAATGAAATTTGGAATAATAGTTTTCCCGGGCTCAAACTGCGACCGCGATTGTCTGTGGGCTGTGGAAGAAATGAAACAAAAGGGCGAATTTGTATGGCACGACTCAAAAAGCGTGGCAAACTATGATGCCCTCATACTTCCAGGAGGGTTTTCCTACGGCGACTATTTGCGGTCAGGGGCCATTGCCAGATTCGCCCGCGTGATGGATAGCGTCAAAACCTTCGCCGATAAAGGCAAACCTGTGATAGGAATATGCAACGGCTTTCAAATTCTGCTTGAAGCAGGGTTATTACCAGGGGCTATGCTTACCAATAAAACCTTAAAGTTCATTTGTAAATATGTAAACTTATCAGTGGAAAATAATACCTCGCCTTTTACAAATAAATGTGAAAAAGGACAAATCTTACGAGTGCCTATTGCGCACAAAGAAGGAAATTATTTTTGTGATGACACACTGCTCGAAACCTTACTGGCAAATAAACAGGTGGCATTTAGGTATTGTGATGAAAAAGGAAAAATAAATGCTGAAACAAATCCCAACGGCGCAGTATACAACATAGCCGGCATAACAAATAAAAAAGGAAATGTTCTCGGGCTTATGCCACATCCTGAACGCGCTATGAAAGAAACTCTCGGCTCCACGGACGGCAAAATAATATTTGAGTCGGTAATAAGCTATTTAAAAAAACGATAGGGCTTAATCCGAAACATTTTTTTAAGGAGCAACAATGGGAAAATATGATATCGAAATAACGAAAAAGATAATAGCCGAGCACGGCTTTAAAGACAATGAGTATGAAAACATTTTGAAAATAATGGGCCGTGTGCCGACTTATGTAGAACTTGGAATATTCTCTGCTATGTGGTCGGAACATTGTAGCTACAAACATTCAAAACATTTGCTGAAAAAATTTCCCACAAAAGGAAAATATATCCTCCAAGGACCAGGCGAAAATGCTGGTATAGTGGACTCGGGTACTAAAATGGCTGTCGCTTTCAAAATAGAATCCCACAATCATCCGTCTGCTGTTGAGCCGTTTCAGGGCGCTGCTACAGGCATAGGCGGGATTTTGCGGGATGTGTTTACTATGGGCGCAAGGCCTATTGCTTGTCTGGATTCCCTTCGCTTTGGAAATATAAAAACTAAAAAAACCCAGCATCTTTTTGCGGGAGTGGTGGATGGCATAGGCGCTTATGGCAACTGTGTGGGCATACCGACTATCGCAGGAGAAACTATTTTTGAAGATGTGTATGAAGACAATTGTCTTGTAAACGCTATGGCCATAGGCCTAGTAGATAAAAATAAAATAGCAAAAGGCATAGCCAAAGGCGTGGGTAATCCTGTGATTTACATAGGGTCTACTACTGGCAGAGATGGCATACACGGCGCGACTTTTGCCTCTGTGGAACTGACCGAAGCTACAAAAGAAAAACGCTCTTCAGTGCAGGTGGCAGATCCTTTTATGGAAAAACTCCTGCTGGAAGCGACTCTTGAACTCATAGAAAAAAAGCTTGTAGTAGGTATTCAGGATATGGGCGCGGCAGGGCTCACTTCTTCTTCCACTGAAATGTCTTATCGTGGAGGAGTGGGAATGGAAATTGATATAGATAAAGTGCCGAAACGCGAAAAAGGAATGAACGCTTATGAAGTAATGTTATCAGAGTCGCAGGAACGAATGCTTATGGTGGCCACTAAAGGAAAAGAAAAAGCCGTGGAAAAAGTTCTGACCAAATGGGGCTTGCACGCAGTAGTCATAGGAAAAGTAATAAAAAAACAAAATGTGGTAATCAAAGAAGGCGGAAAAATAGTGGCAGATATGCCTGTAGAGCCAGTGACTGATTCCAACCACAAATTATTTCCAAGAAAAAATCAGATTGGGGTTAAACCAAAATATTTGAAAGATATAAATATTAAAAATGCTGATATAAAAACTCCTGAGAATTTGGAAGCCACTTTCAAAACTCTTGTGGCATCGCAAAATATCGCCTGCAAAAATATGGTCTGGGAAGAATATGATCATATGGTGCAGACCAACACGATAGTGTTGCCTGGCTCTGATGCGGCTGTGATTGATATGAAAGGCACAGATGTAATGATAGCCACTTCCGTAGATTGTAATGGCCGTTACACTTACCTTGACCCGTTTAGGGGTGGGGCGATAGCGGTTTGCGAGTCGGCAAGAAATGTGGCGTGTTCAGGCGCTGAACCTGCGGCTTTGACAAATTGCCTTAACTACGGCAGTCCTGAAAATAAAGAAATCTTTTGGCAGTTTGAGCAGTCGCTCGCTGGGATGCGCCTTGCGGCAAAAGCCCTGAAAACTCCAGTCACAGGTGGAAATGTCAGTTTTTATAATGAAAGCCCCTCAGGTCCGATATATCCGACACCTGTCATAGGAATGATAGGGTTTATCAAAGATAAAAAGAAAAGATATGCCACGCAATTTTTTAAAACTGCGGGGGATAGGATAGTCCTGCTGGGGAAGAACAAAGATGAAATAGGCGCTTCCGAATATTTAAAAGTAATTCACGGCTTGATAAAAGGACCTGTGCCAGAGATAGAAATGAAAGAAGAAATAGCCTTGCAGAAAACTTTGCGTGAGGGCATAAAAAAAGGTATAATTAAGTCTGCTCACGATATAAGCGATGGCGGGCTTTCAATAGCTCTCGCTGAGAGTTGTATTTCCGGTAAACTTCACGGAAAAAAAATACTGGGCGCATATGTAGAAGTGCGGCACGCTATTCGCGAGGACTCACTCCTTTTTGGCGAGACCCAGTCGCGAGCCATAGTCAGTGTCAGTGAAGACAAACTGGAGGCTTTAAAAAAGATAGCCGACAAGCATAATCTGACAATAATGGAAATAGGAAAAGTCGGTGGCGACAGCTTGATAATAAAAACTGCGAAAGAAAAAATGCCTTATGTGGAAAAAATAAATATGAAATTGCTTGAGATAGAAAATCTTTGGATGAATGGAGTGAAACAATATGTCGGATGAGATAAAAGATGAATGTGGTATAGTCGGAGTTTTTGGACATCCTGAAGCGTCCACTATGGCATATCTGGGACTTTATGCTCTGCAACACAGGGGACAGGAAAGCGCTGGAATAGTGACCATAGATGATGAAGGCAAGTCCTATGATATAAAAAGAATGGGAGAGGTCTCTGAGATATTTAGCGAAAAAAAGCTCTCTTATCTAACAGGCACGAAAGCCATAGGGCATGTGAGATATTCTACTACTGGCTCGAGCAATTTGGAAAATGCGCAACCACTGAAAGTGGATTATATTAACGGCGCTCTGTCCATAGCCCACAACGGAAATTTGGTAAATGCGTATGAACTTAAAAATATTTTAGAACAGCACGGGTCTATTTTTACTTCCACCTGTGATAGCGAAATCCTCATACATATGTTGGCTTTTTACAATAAAATAGATTTTGTGGAAGCGGTAAAAAAGTCGCTTGAGCAAATGAAAGGCGCTTTTTCTGTCGTGATTCTCAATAAGGATTATCTTATCGCGGCGCGCGATCCCAATGGGTTCAGACCGCTCGCCATTGGGCAGTTTGCCGATGGGCAATTTATGGTCGCCTCAGAGACCTGCGCTTTTGATTTGGTAGGCGCAAAATATTATGGCGAAGTGGAAGCCGGAGAAGTGGTAATCTTTTCAAAATCAGGAATTCATCGTGAAAAATTTGCAGAAAAAGGGCGGAGTGCAAAATGTATTTTTGAATATATTTATTTTGCTAGACCAGATAGCTATATTTTTGGCGAATCGGTTTTCAAAATTCGTAGAGAAATGGGGCGGCAACTTGGACGCGAAGCACCAGTAGAGGCTGACCTTGTCATAGCAGTGCCGGACTCGGGCGTCTGCGCGGCTATTGGTTACGCTGAAGCCACAGGCATAAAATATGACACGGGGTTTATAAGAAATCATTACATAGGAAGGACTTTTATAGAACCGACTCAGAATATCAGGGACTTCGGAGTGAAGATTAAATTAAATCCGATTAAAGATATGCTGGAAGGCAAAAGAGTGGTCATAGTGGATGACTCAGTAGTGCGCGGCACCACAAGCAGAAAAATAATAAAAATGGTAAGAAACTGTGGCGCAAAAGAAATCCATTACAGAATTTCTTCTCCGCCTATTGTGGCACCGTGTTTTTATGGGATGGACTTTCCTACCAGAGCGGAACTTATTGCCTATGACCATTCTATGGAAGAAATAAAAAAGTATTTGCGAGTAGAGTCAGTGCAGTATTTAAGCCCCGAAGGGTTGATAAAAGCCTCGGGCGGAAAAAAAGAAAACTATTGTATGGCGTGTTTTGACAACGACTATCCAGTGGATTTGAAAGACCAGCAGACAAAATTTAAATTTGAGTGCTAAGAAAAGGAAAAAATGAAGTGAAAAAGATTCCTGATAAATACATACTGGTGGAAGACAAAAATTCCATAAAAAAGCAGAGCAAATATGCTTTGTTGTGTAAAGGCAAAGCCGTGCTTGAACTGGGCGGAGTTGAGGGCGTTTTTGTGGAAATGTGTTTGAAGGCCGGCGCAAAATCCGTAGTCTCTATAGACAGGTATCCTTTAGGTCCCAAAGTAATAAAATATGATGTGCTAAAATATTTCAAAGATACCAAGAAAAAGTTTGATATTGTGTATGCCAGACATATGATAGAACATTTTTCACCCATAGATGTGCTGTACATAATGAAACAGACCTATAAATGTTTAAACAAAGACGGTATGTTTGTCATAGTCATTCCCAACCTGAACAATATCGCCATTGCCACAAATGAATTTTGGCGCGAGTTTGAACATGTGAGACCTTATTCCATATTAGGCGTTCAGCAGAATTTGGAGCAACTGGGGTTTGAGGTGGTAAAAGTATCACCGGATTATGATAGCTGGGATAATAGCTGGTATAAAAATATCGTCAGAGCAATTCGGAGCTTGATTGTGGGACTGCCTTACCAAGCCCCAGATATATATCTGATAGCGGTTAAAAAATAAATAGAATTTCTCATAAAACAAAGTAAGCCAGATAGGTCGCACTCACCTGACATTGTCAAAAAAAATCCTTGAAAACCTTACCAAATCGGTTTATAATGGTATGTTAATATTTTTTTTGTATTATAGACAGGGTTTTGACTGGCAACATATGAAAAACCCTTTAAAATATGGCTAAAACCACGCATGTTATGGCGTGGTTAAAGGTGTTTGTATAGTTATAAATATAATATGGAGATGGGTATGGCAAACAGGTTTGAAAAGATAGCAAGAAAAAGCGTCCTGAACATAAAACCTTATGTTCCGGGAAAGCCTATAGAGGAAGTTCAAAGGGAGTTGGGTTTAAAAAATGTTATAAAACTTGCTTCCAATGAAAATCCCTTGGGGCCTTCAAAACTCGCGGCGAAAGCTGCCAGAGCTTCTATTGCTGGAGTGAACTTATATCCAGAGGGGTCGGCTTACAAATTAAGAAATGTTTTGGCCGAGCAATTGAAAGTAAAACCTGAGAACTTAATTTTTGGAAATGGGTCAAATGAACTTTTAAATCTTATCGCTTTGGCTTTTGTGGAGACAGGGGACGAAGTGATTTATTCTGCGCTTTCTTTTGTGGCATATCCTATTGCGGTGGAGGGCGCGGGTGGCACTACTGTACTTATTCCACACAAACAGTTTCGACACGATATGGAAGGTTTCACAAAGGGCTTGTCACTAAAAACAAAACTTGTTTTTCTTTGCAACCCAAATAATCCGACAGGCGCAATAATAACTAAAAAGGAAGTGGAGGCATTTTTAACGAAAGTGCCTGCGAATGTACTGGTGGTTTTGGATGAGGCCTATTTTGAATTTGTCGGGGATGCTGAGTATCCTGATGGCCTGACCTATATTGAAAAGTATCCGAATGTGATAGTCCTTAGAACTTTTTCTAAAATTTACGGGCTTGCTGGACTGCGCATAGGCTATGGCGTGGCACACCAGGATATTATTGAAATAGTAGAACGCGTCAGACCGCCTTTTAATACCAGTATTCCAGCGCAGGCAGCGGCACTGGCGGCACTCGGAGACAAGGCACATTTGAAAAAAACAGTAAAAACAAATAACGAGGGAAAAAAGTTCCTGTATGCTGGTTTTGAAAAGCTCGGGATAAAATATGTAAAGACGCAAGGGAATTTTATTTTTGTGGAGTTTAAAACAAATGGGAAAGGGGTCTTTGAAGCATTACTCAAACGAGGCGTAATCATAAGACCTATGTACGATAATTTTGGAAGGATTACAGTAGGGACTATGAAAGAAAATAAAAAACTCATAAAAGCACTGGAGTTTTTGGACTAATATTTAAAAATTAAAACTATTTCAAAAAAATGTTTTACGAAACTAAGGAGGAAATAAAAATGATTATAGTAATAAAGCCGGGAGCGACAAAGAAACACATGGACGAGGTAATAAATAAGATACTGGAATATAAACTTAAACCCCATATTTCAAAAGGCACAGAGAGAACGATAATCGGTGTCATAGGGGACGAAAGAAAACTCGCAGGCGTAGAATTTGAAGGCTTTCCTGCCGTAGAAAAAGTAATGCAGATTTTAAAACCTTATAAACTCGCGAGCCGTGAGTTTAAGAAAACAGATACCATTATAAAAATTGGAAAGAATGTGGAAGTTGGGGGAAAACAAATAGTGCTTATAGCAGGCCCCTGTTCAGTAGAAGGCAGAAAACCTTTGCTTCAGGTGGCAAAACTTGTAAAAGAAGCCGGCGCACATGTGCTTCGCGGTGGTGCTTACAAACCTAGAACCTCGCCTTATGCGTTTCAGGGAATGGCAGAAGAAGGCTTAAAAATTTTAGCGGAAGCCAGAAAAACATACGGGATGCCAGTGATAACTGAAGTACTGGACACTAGACATGTGGAAGTGGTAAACAAGTATGCGGATGTCCTTCAGATAGGGGCGAGAAATATGCAGAATTTTGAACTATTAAAAGAAGTGGGCAAAACAAAAAAACCCATACTGCTTAAAAGAGGGCTGTCAGCTACTATAGTGGAATGGCTTATGTCGGCGGAATATATAATGGCCAGCGGTAATATGAATGTTATTTTATGCGAGCGCGGGATTAGGACTTATGAGACCGCCACCAGAAATACTCTTGATTTGTCAGCTGTTCCTGTGGTTAAAAGTTTGAGTCATTTACCAGTAGTGGTAGATCCATCGCATGCGGTAGGCAAACGCTATCTGGTCGGCACTATGTCTTTGGCGGCAGTAGCGGCAGGGGCTGATGGAATCTTGATAGAAGTTCATCCAAAACCAGAAGAAGCTTTTTCTGACGGGGAACAATCATTACTTCCACAAGAGTATGCAAAGCTCGTAAAGGATATGAGAAAAGTGGCAAATGCGGTAGGGAGAACGATATAAATAGTTTTTCGAGTTCAGGGCTAAAGTAATAAATTAATAAAGCGCCCAAAACTCAGAACCCGGAACCCGCACACTGAAAAGGAATATATGTCTAAAAAGCACACACTTAAAAAAGTTACCATAGTCGGGCTCGGAATTATGGGCGGCAGTTTAGGGAAAGAAATTATTTTTCAAAGACTGGCGTATGTGACAGGAGTCAGTTCTTCTCCGGCGCGTATAAAAGAAGCTGTGAAGTTAGGCGCGATAAACCGTGGGACTGTAAATATAAGAGAAGGCGTGAAAGATGCCGACCTTGTAGTCATTGCGGGAAAGGTAATGGAAATCCCGGTGAAGTTTAAACAGCTTTATCCATATTTGAAAGAAGGCGCTATCGTGACAGATGTGGGAAGCGTAAAAAAATATATCTGCGAGGCCATAAAAAAGATAGATAAGAAAAATGTTTTTGTGGGATCGCATCCTATGGTAGGGTCGGAAAAAAGAGGGCTGTTGAATAGTACAAAAGAATTTTACAAAGACGGGGTATGTATTATGACTCCGGGAAAAGAAACGGATTGTGATAATTTTACGGCAGTATATAAGTTTTGGAAAAAAATGGGAATGACTGTACTGGCTATGACCGCGGGACAACACGATGCTGAGACTGCACTGATAAGCCACTTGCCACACTTGGTGGCATTTTGTTTGGTGAACAATGCGGCAGAAATAATTAAAAAAAATCCGTTGGTGATTGGACCTGGGTTTAAAGGGGCGACAAGAATTGCTGGGTCACACGAAGAAGTGTGGGCGGAAATATTTACAGCAAATAAAGAAGAACTATTGAAAGCTCTTTCGAAATATCGCAAGGAACTTAGTAAACTGGAAGCTGCAGTGAAAAGCACGACACCTGCACAGATGAAAAAAATAATGCGCGGGGCGCGACTTTTAAGGGAGAAAATTTAAATGAAAAAGATTCACATAAATCCGTTGAAAAAATGTAAAAAAAGTATTCTGGTGCAAGGCGACAAGTCCATATCCCACAGGGCGATAATTATAGGAAGCTTAGCCAGAGGCGTCACGAAAATTAAAAACTTTCTTGAAGCTGGCGACTGTCTTAATACTGCCGATATTTACAGGCAAATGGGAGTGAAGATAGAAAAAAAGGGAGCGGAGTATCTGGTATACGGTCGCGGTTTGTTTAACCTGCGCCAGCCAGCGAAAACGCTTTATGTGGGCAATTCTGGCACGGCAATACGCCTCAATCTCGGAGTGCTTGCGGCACAGCGGTTTACTTCAATAATTACAGGGGATGCCCAGATAATAAAAAGGCCTATGAAACGAGTCATTACTCCGCTTACGGAAATGGGCGCAAAATTTGAAAGCCACGGGGGTTATGCCCCGGTGACGGTTTTGGGCGGAGTCCTGCACGGGATTACATATGAAATGCCTGAGGCCAGCGCACAGGTAAAGTCAGCTTTAATGTTGGCAGCGCTTCACGCGGAATCAGCGACCACGATAATAGAAAAAGAAAAATCCAGAGACCATACAGAAAGAATGCTTAAATATTTTGGTGCGGATATAAAAGTTATAAAAAATAAAATAAAAATTAAACCAGGTAAAGAAATAATGGGCAGGACTATCTATGTGCCGGGAGATATCTCCTCGGCGGCATTTTTTATGATAGCCGGCCTGATAGTAAAAAATGCCGAAATCACAGTAAAAGGCATAGGCGTAAATCCGTCGCGCACGGGAATCATTGATGCGATAAAAAAAATGGGTGGAAAAATTACGATTAAAAATTCAAAGAACATAAACGGAGAACCAGTAGCGGATATAGTGACTAAGACTTCAAAACTTAAAGGCATTACGATAGGCGGGGCAATGATTCCGCGCTTGATTGACGAGATTCCTGTGATTGCCATAGCAGCAGCTTTTGCCAAGGGCAAGACAGTGATTAAGGATGCCGAAGAACTGCGCTACAAGGAAACGGATAGGATAAAAACTATCTGTGACAATCTTGGTAGGATAGGCGTAAAGGTGGAAGAAAAAAAGGACGGTATGATTATTTACGGAGGAGAAGGCAAACCTTTTAAATATTCGGATATTATTTCATACGGCGATCACAGGATAGCCATGGCGTTTTCTATAGCCGCCCTCTCCAGCGATAACGGCCTCCTCATAAAAGACATTGAGTGTGTGGGAACTTCTTTTCCTGAATTTTTTAATATACTTACAAAATTGAAAGGATAGCATATGGCATTTAATAAACCCTTTTATGATTTTTTTCGAATGGTGTTCACAGTAGTTTTTAAAGTATTGTGGGGGTTTAAAATTTATGGGCTGGAGAATCTCCCGGAAAAAGGCGGCTTTATGCTTGCCTCAAACCACGCGAGTTTTCTTGACCCGCCTATGCTCGGCGCTGCTATATGGAAAAGGGACATAAAATATATGGCAAGACACACCCTTTTCAAAAGTAAATTTGGCGCCTGGTTTTTAAATTCTACAGGGTCTTATCCGATAAAACGCGGTACTATAGACAGAGATGCGTGGAAAAATTTCGGAGAACTTATTGAAAAGGGAAATGCCGTTACTTTTTTCCCTGAAGGCACAAGGACAGAAACGGGCGAACTGCAGGAAGCCAAGCCAGGTTCTGGAATGCTGATTTACAGGACTAAGGCTATGGTGGTGCCAGTGTATATGGATACTTTTGGGATATGGTCAAAAGGGAAAAAACTGCCGACTCCTGGCAAAAGAATTTCAATCCTTTTTGGCAAGCCTTTAGTCTTCACAGAAGACTTCGCAA
The DNA here is from genome assembly GCA_903837445.1 of uncultured bacterium. Lineage (GTDB taxonomy): Bacteria > Oederibacteriota > PGYV01 > PGYV01 > CAILUR01 > CAILUR01. The sequence goes on from CAILUR010000076.1 coordinate 27,734, forward strand.
AACCCGAAGGCAGAGAAGTCTATGAAGAAATAACAAAAAAAGTAATGGCGGCAATAAGAGAACTTAAAGAAGAGTTAGAAAACAAAAAGAAAAAATAAAACTGTTTGCAAAAAATGAAAAGTGAAAAGTTGAAAGTAGAAAGCAGTAAGTATATTTTACGGAGGCCATATGTGAAAGTAATTGTAGCTAAAAACTCCGGCTTTTGTTTTGGAGTGAAGCGGGCGATGGAAATGGCTTACAAATACGCCAAAGAGCATCCAGATAAAAAAAAGTATTCTCTGCGTGAAATAATTCATAATTCGCAGGAAGTCAAAAAGTTGGAAGCCGAGGGTGTTAAACATATAGAAAAAATAAGTGATATTGAAGATGGCGCCTGTGTGATTGTAAGTACTCACGGCGTCACTCCAACTGAGAAAAATAGATTGAAAGAAAAACACTTAAATATTCTGGATACCACTTGTCCGTATGTAAAGAAGATACACTTGATAGTAAAACACTTGGCAGAAAGTGGGGCGCAAGTGGTCATAGTTGGAGACAAGGATCACTTGGAAGTCAGCGGCATAGTGGGCTATGCGCAGGCGCCACCTGAGGGAAAGGGTGTCAGTGTGATAAGTGAAATAGAGGAAGTTAAAAAAATGCGGGTGAGTGCGCAAATAGGCGTAGTGGCACAGACCACTTATAACTTGGTCAAGTATATGGAAATTACTAAAGCAATAATGGAAAAAGCGTTTGCACAAGGCTATGCTCAGGTGAGTGTGCACAATACCATATGTGACGCCACTTATAACAGGCAGGAAGAGACGATAAAAATTGCCAAGCAAGCAGAGATAATGATAGTGGTAGGCGGGAAGAACAGCGCGAATACCAAACGGCTTTATAGCTTAAGCAGGGAGATATTAAAAACGGTCTATCATATTGAAACAGCGGGGGAACTTAAGGCCTCGTGGTTCAAGGGGAAGAAAATTGTGGGGGTCAGTGCAGGAGCTTCTACCCCTGATAGCGCGATAGCGGAAACGGTAAAAAAAATAAACGAAATAGGGAGAAAGCATAAATGAATGAAAATGATTATGGTTTGAATAAAGGCGTGAGAGATGGCGGCCTGGTAAAAGGGCGGGTGGTAAGAAAAGAAAACGGAGAGGTCTATCTGGATATTGGTTTCAAATCAGAAGGGTTTATTCCAGTCGAGGAAACAGCGAAATATACTTACTATGATGATTTGAAAGAAGGCGATGAACTGGATGTATATGTGAAAAGAGTGGAAGGTAAAGAAGGAATGGTCCAACTCTCTAAGATAATTGCCGATAAGAAAATTATTTTTGGAAACATAAAAAAAGCTTTTGAAGCGAAAACCTCTATGGACGGACTTGTGACAAAGGCGGTAAAAGGTGGTTATATCATAGATTTTGGAGCGAACATAACGGCTTTTCTTCCAATGTCTCACGCCAAAGCATATGGGGTGACTGAAGACCTGACAAACAGAAAAATATTTGTAAAAATAATACAGTTAGATGAGGAAAAAAGAAATATCGTGGTGTCATATAAAGAACATATGGCTGAAAAACAAAAGGCCGATGAAGAAAACTTGAAAAAGAATTTTCCAATAAATGAAAAAATTGAAGTGGCTATAGTAGGAGTTTCTGAAGTTGGGCTTGAAGTGGAAAAAGATGGCATCAAGGCCTTTGTGATCGCTGGCGAAATAGCGTGGACAAAAATAACAGATATGGCGGGGCAGTATAAAATAGGAGATATCTTACAGGTGCTGGTAATGCAGGGCGAGACAGGCAGAATAATGCTCAGCGCGAAACGGCTTACCGAAAACCCTTTTAAAAAGTTCTTGGGAGATATAAAACCTGGAGACACGCTCAAAGGAGTAATAAAAGAAACAGTCCCGCAGGGCGCGTTGGTAGAATTTACAGGCGGAGTGGAAGGTTTTTTACCAGCTTCTGAGATTACTTACTACAGAAGAATAAAAGATCCAGGAGAAGTTTTAAAAAAAGGGCAGGAAATTTCCCCCCTCATTTTTAAAATTGATGCGGAAAATGAAAAAATATTGGTAAGCCTTAAACGGCTTGAGCGCAATCCGTGGGACGATATTGACGAACGCTATCCCCAGGGAGCCAGAGTGGCTGGCATTATTAAAGAAATAAAAGAAGGCGTGGGCGCGGAAGTGGAACTTGAGGAAAATGTGGACGCTTTTGTCGCTATGTCAAATATCTCGTGGCAGACCTTTGGCGCTATTTCTGAAGTGCTCAAACAGGGCGAAAAAAAAGAGTTCAGGATTATGGAAGCGGATAAACAAAAATTTAAAATTATGCTTGGGTTAAAACAACTGCATACCGAACCGTGGGAAACCTTTGTAGAGAAATATAAAGAAGGTGGGTTTGTGGATGTCAAGATTATGGACATAGAAGAGACAGCGATAGTGTGCCAAATAATTGATGGCGTCAATGGCAGGATACTGATAAGAAATAAGGCGAAAGTGATAAACAACAAAGGTGAAATAATTAAAGCCAGAATCTCAAAAATAGACAAAGACCATAAAAAAGTTATTTTATCATCGCAGGAGTTTGAAGTGTCAGAAGAGAAAAAAGAAATAAATGAGTATATAAAAACGCACGAGCACAAGTTTACGCTTAGCGATGTCATACAGATTAAAAAAACAGATAAGCCGGAGTGACTATGCTGAAAAAAATACCTATTTCTACAGTAAGCAGGCTTTCACTTTACTTGAAATGTTTTACCGAGCTTCATATTGAAAGTGTGGAGTATGTGTCTTCTGAAGACCTTGCCGAGCGTATAGGCCTTAACGCCGCACAGGTCAGAAAGGACTTGGCTTTTTTTGGACAGTTCGGTAGGCGCGGAGTGGGGTACAATATAGTAAGTTTGAAAGAAGAAATCTCAAAGATATTGGGCACGCACAAGTCTTGGAAGACGGCTGTTATTGGAATGGGAAACTTAGGTTCGGCCTTGACTATGTATACTGGGTTTCGAGCAAAAGGGTTTAATATAGTGGCAGGGTTTGATGTCTCCACAGATAAAATTGGCTGGGAAATAGATACTCTTAAAATATACGATTATCAGGATTTGGAAAAAGTAATCAAAAAAGAAAAAATAGAAATAGTTATTATCACTACTCCGAAAGAAGTGCTTGCAGATGTAATGGCAAAACTGAGAAAAACTGGGATTAAGGGTATTTTAAATTTTGCTGGAAAATATATGAAAAACGAAGGAAATATAATAATAAGAAATGTAGACTTAGGGCAAGAAATGGAGCAGTTGACATTCTTTTTAACGAATAAATAGGATAATAAAAAGGTGGGAATTTCTTTAGCCCTTGTGCTGATGCGAAACCACTTGGAGGAAATATGATTAAAGTAATTTACAAAGGCAAAACCATAGAAGGCGCGCCCGGCACTCGGGTCAAGGACTTGATAAAACAGGCCGAGGGTATGGATACTCCAGATATTTTGTTGGCAAAAGTTAATGGGGTCCTCACAGATATGGCAGCACAGGTTAATGCGGATGCGGAGATTGTCCCCATTACTTTTAATGATGAAGAAGGAAAAAAAACCTATTGGCATAGTACTTCACATATTATGGCGGCAGCGGTAAAACAGCTTTGGCCAGAAGTGAAAGTCACTATAGGACCTTCAATTGATGAAGGGTTTTATTATGATTTTGACAGAGAAAAACCTTTCGCCGAAGAGGAACTCGCTAAAATAGAAGAAGAAATGAAAAAAATAATAAAAGAAAATGCGCCTTTTATACGCAAAAATATTTCAAAGGCCGAAGCCATTACTATGTTTAAGGCGCTTGGTGAAACATATAAAGTAGAAATCATAGATGGCATTAAAGAAGACATAGTAAGTCTTTATTCAATAGGCGCCTTTACCGACTTGTGTCGGGGGCCACATTTACCGGCATCTAAAAAAGTAAAAGCGGTAAAATTGACAAAAGTGGCAGGGGCATATTGGCGTGGCGATGAAAAAAATAAAATGCTCCAGAGAATTTATGGCATTTCTTTTCCTACACAAGAACTGCTGGATGAATATTTAAACGGCATAGAAGAAGCCAAACAGCGCGACCATCGCAAACTGGGTAAAGAACTTGATTTGTTTTCACTTCACGAGGAGTTTGGGGCAGGGCTTGTGTATTGGCATCCGAAAGGCGCTATGATAAGAAAAGAGATTGAGGATTTTTGGCGTGCGGAACATTTAAAACGCGGATATGATTTGGTGGTGTCACCGCATTTGGCAAAGATAGATTTGTGGAACACTTCTGGGCACACAGGTTTTTATAAAGATAGTCTTTTTCCAGTTATGACTTTGGATGATAATGACTATCTGGTAAAACCTATGAACTGTCCTTTTCACATACTTATTTATAATACTTCAAAGAAAAGCTATCGTGACCTGCCACTGCGTTGGGCAGAGATAGGCACAGTGTATAGATATGAAAAGTCAGGCGTCTTGCACGGGCTTATGCGAGTGCGCGGTTTCTCACAGGATGATGCCCATATTTTTATGCGGGAAGACCAGCTGGATGAAGAATTGGGGAAACTGCTTGAGATAATAGAATATATTCTTGGAGTATTTGGATTTCAAAGTTATGAAGTATATCTCAGTACAAGACCTGAGGAATATATAGGAGATATCGCGACCTGGGATAAGGCGGAAACTGCGCTGAAAAATTCACTTGAAAAAGCCGGCTTGGCTTACAAAGTGGATGCAGGAGGCGGCGCGTTTTATGGACCTAAAATTGACATAAAAATAAAAGATGCGCTTAACCGTGTCTGGCAGTGTTCTACTGTGCAGGTGGATTTTAATTTACCAGAAAGGTTTAATGTAAACTATACAGGCAGTGATGGGAAAGAGCACAGAGTAATTATGGTACATAGAGCGCTGTTGGGTTCTTTTGAACGCTTTTTCGGAGTGCTCATAGAACACTATAAAGGCGCGTTTCCTGTCTGGTTGGCGCCAGTGCAGGTAATGGTAATGCCCCTCACTGACAGAAATAACGACTACGCTAAAAAAATTCAGAACCTGTTAATAGACGCTGGAGTCAGAGCGAAATTTGATGACAACAATGAAAAAATAGGCGCGAAGATAAGAACTTCTACAATGCAAAAAGTCCCCTATATGATAATTACTGGAGACATAGAAGTAGAGACCAACACTATTTCTGTCCGCAAACGCTCAGGGGAAGAAGAAAAAGGCGTGAGTGCGGAAGCATTTGTGAAAATGATTACAGAAAAAATAAAGAAAAAGGAGATAGCAATATAGTTCCGAAGTTTGGAACTATTAAAATATTATGGTTAAAAAAATAAATATTTTTAGTTGCGTGTCCTGTGGGTATGAGTCCAACAAATGGTTGGGCAAATGTCCGTCTTGTAATGAGTGGAACTCGTTTGTAGAAGACGCTAAATTTAAAGGCAAACACGCTGCTGGGGAATATCGTAATTTTGGCGAGACCGGAGTTATGGCTTTACCAGAAATAATACTGAGCGAAGAAGAACGCATAAAAACAGGAATCATCGAAGCTGATAGAGTCTTTGGCGGCGGTATTGTGAAAGGGTCCATAGTGCTTTTGGGTGGAGAACCAGGAATAGGAAAATCCACTCTCGCTCTTATGCTTGCAGGAAAAACGGCAGAACAAGGGTGCAAGGTATTATATATTTCAGGCGAAGAGTCGTTGGCACAAATTAAAATGCGTGCCGACAGACTGAAAATAAGTTCTAATAATATTTTTCTCGTGACTGAAACCGCAGTAGAAAAAATAGCGGCGCTTATTGAAAAAGAAAAACCAGCTCTGGTAATAATAGATTCGATTCAGACAGTGTATAAAGACGGCGTGGACTCAGTCGCTGGTAGCTTTACGCAGGTCCGTGAGAGCGGCGCACACCTGCTCTACACCGCTAAAAAGACAGGCGTGCCGATAATTTTGATAGGGCATGTGACAAAAGACGGTATGATAGCTGGTCCTAAAACGCTGGAACATATGGTGGATGCGGTAATTTATTTTGAGTCAGAAAAATATCTGCAGTTTAGGATTTTGCGTGCAGAAAAAAATAGATTTGGGTCCACAAATGAAATAGGGATTTTTGAAATGACAGATGAGGGACTTAAAGAAGTAAAAAGTCCGTCTAAAATGCTCTTGGAAAATCTCGCGGATGAGAAAACAGGTAGTAGCATAGTGACTGTAATGGAAGGCACCAGAGCGCTTATGCTGGAAATACAGGCACTTACAGGCAGGCGGGCTTATGGGACGCCGCAAAGGACAGTGACAGGGATTGACTATAACAGGTTTTTGCTGATTCTGGCTATAATGGAAAGAAAAATTGAACTGAGTTTGGAAAGTCAGGATATTTTTGTAAATGTGGCAGGCGGAATAAAAGTAAACGAGACCGCTGCAGATCTGGCAGTGGCGGCGGCAATATATTCCAGCTTCACTGAAAGACCAGTGTCCACGAAGACGGTTTTTATGGGAGAACTCGGACTGGATGGCGAGGTCAGGCAGGTAAAGCATTTAGACCTGCGCATACAGGAAGCCCAAAGACTCGGGTTTAACAAATGTGTAATTCCGGCAAAGTCAAAACCAGGCAAAACTGAAATGAATATAGTGATGATAAAAGATATAAGAGAGATAGCGGGAATAATAAGGCAATAAAATTTAAAGGGCGGGAAACCTGCCCAGAGAAAGGAGGAAAAAATGAAACTAGTAATTTACTTTTTGTATTTAGTAATGGGCGGTGCGACTGGATTTTTTGGAGTGTCTGAAATAGTGAAGGGACAAAGTCCTGAAAATTACAATGCAATGCTTGGAGGTCTGCTCGGAGGAGTGGTTATTTCGGCGGTATTAATAATTATCAATATTATGATAGACAAAAAGAAAAATGCCGGAGGAAGTGTGTCAAAAAAGATACTGGACACCAGTGTCATTATTGACGGCAGAATAAGCGATCTCTGCGAAACCGGTTTTTTGGAAGGCACTATACTATTGCCGAAATTTGTGTTGCACGAGCTACAGCATATAGCAGACTCATCTGATAATTTAAAGAGACATAAAGGCAGGCGTGGTATGGAAGTGCTGGATGCCCTGAAAAAATGTCCGAATATTAGCATAGAGATAACTGATAAGGATTATACTTCCACAAGACAAGTGGATGAAAAACTTGTGTTGTTGGCAAAAGAAATAAACGGCAAAATAATTACCAACGATTATAACCTAAATAAAGTCGCGGAGATTCAGGGCGTAAAAGTGCTGAATTTAAATGAAATCTCAAACGCGATAAAACCTGTATTTTTGCCGGGCGAAAGAGTGTTTGTCAAAGTAATGAAAGAAGGCAAAGAAAAAGAACAGGGCATAGCCTATCTAAATGACGGCACTATGATAGTCATAGACCATGCGAAAAAAATGCTGAATAAAAGAATTGAAGTTGTAGTGACCAATGTGCTACAGACAGATGCGGGCAGAATGATTTTTGCCAAGTACGAGGGAAATTAATGAAAACAGCGGCAGTGATAGTAGCGGCAGGCAAAGGAAAACGGTTTGGTGGGAAAGTGCCAAAACAGTTTTTGAAAGTAAATGGAAAAACACTGCTGGCTTATGCGATAGAAAATTTTGAAACCTCTGGGAGCATAGATTATGTGCTCCTGGTGGTTTCAGAAGAATTTATAGGACTGACTCGGCGCCTTGTAAAAAAACATAAGTTTAAAAAAGTAATAGGTATTATAACCGGTGGCAGTGAGAGATACTTGTCTGTATATAATGCCCTGGAGTTTTTAAAAAATATCGCTCCAGATAAAGTGTTAATCCACGATGGAGCAAGACCACTGCCGATAGCACATTTGATAAAAGACATTACAACTCGGCTGGATAAAAATGATGCGGTGGTGCCAGTAAATAAAATATTTGGCACTATCAAAAGAGTGGGCAATGGCGAAATAAAAGCTACTCTGAACAGGACGGAACTGAGAACTTCACATACGCCTCAGGGTTTTAAATACAAGACCATACTGGCGCTTTATACAAAAGCAAATTTAAAAAAATATAAACCGACTGATGAAGCCGCATTGTTTGAGGCTTGTGGAAAAAAAGTGACAGTCATAGAAGATGACACCCCAAATATAAAGATTACCACGGGAAAAGATTTGAAAGTGCTCAAAGTATTATTAAAGAACTAAGATGGTTTTGTGTTTGGATTTAACAAAGGTAAAGAAAAATAAAATAGGGCGGGCTGTTTGGTGTAGGTGAGATTTGACCAAAAACTGCCTTAAAAGAGGTCTTTATGCGAGTAGGCATAGGTTATGATGTACACAAGTTGACTAGAGGAAAACGGCTTTTTATCGGAGGCATTGAGTTTGAACACGCAGAGTTTGGCTTGGAAGGGCATTCTGATGCGGATGTTTTGATACACGCCATTATGGATGGTATGCTGGGAGCGGCAGGGCTCAAGGACATAGGGCATTATTTCCCGAATACGGATGAGTCATTAAAAGGGATAAGAAGCACAGTGCTTTTAAAAAGAACAAAAGAAATTATTTTTGAAGAAGGGTATTTTATAAATAATATAGATACGATACTGGTCGCAGAATATCCACGCTTGACACCCAAAATAGATATAATAAGACAGACCTTGGCAGATATTCTCGGCATCACAGTAAAACAGATAGCAGTAAAAGCGACCACCGAAGAGGGTTTAGGTTTTATAGGAGCCAAAGAAGGCGTAGCGGCTCACGCAGTGGTAGTGCTAAAAGAAAAATAGTTTGACCAGAAAATAATAAAGGATGCTATGTTAAAAATATACAACACTATGTCCCAGAGTATAGAAGAGTTTAAGTCCCTGCACGCAGGCGAGGTAAATATGTATGTCTGCGGACCTACTGTGTATAATTATTTTCATATAGGAAATGCGCGTGTTTTTCTGGTGTTTGATACGATAAGAAAATATCTTGAATACAGCGGGTATAAAGTAAAGTTCGCACAAAATGTGACGGATATAGATGACAAAATAATAAAAAAAGCTGCGAGTGAAGGCGTGCTTTGGTCTGCGATAGCAGAAAAATATACCACGGCTTATCTTGAAGATTTAGCAAAGCTAAATGTCACGCCTGCGGATATTAATCCCAAGGCCACAGAAGAGATACCCGCAATGCTTGCTCTGATACAAAACCTTATGGATAAAGGCATAGCTTATGTGTCAAAAAACGGTGTCTATTATGATGTGACAAAGTTTGAAGGATATGGCAAACTGTCGCATCAAAAAATGGATGAACTTGTGGAAGGGGCGCGTGTCGAAGTAGATGAGGAAAAGAAAAATCCGCTGGATTTTGCGCTTTGGAAATTCTCAAAACCAGGAGAGCCAAGCTGGGAAGCGCCGTGGGGCGCGGGCAGGCCAGGGTGGCATATAGAGTGTTCGGCTATGTCAGGCAAACATCTCGGCGCGACCTTTGATATTCACGGTGGTGGCGCAGACTTAGTGTTTCCACACCACGAAAATGAACGGGCCCAGTCAGAGGCGGCGAATGGCGTCACTTTTGTAAATTATTGGATGCATGTAGGATATTTGAATATTCGTGGCGAGAAAATGTCAAAGTCAAAAGGCAACTTTGCTTTTATTAGAGATATTTTAAATGACTATATGCAGGATAAAGAAAATACAGCAAATGTCATAAGGCTCTTTATACTTTCAGCACATTACAGAGGGCCACTTGATTTTTCAAATGATAATATGGATTCGGTGCGAAACGGGTATCGCGAGATTTATTACACGGCACAGAGGCTCGCACAAGTAAAAGCAAAACCAGCGGCAAGCTTTGTGGGCAGAGATTTTATAAAAGAATTCAAAGAAGCAATGGATGAGGATTTTAATACTTCAAAAGCGATTGCCTGCGTGTATGATTGCGCGGCAGCGGCAAAAACAGAACTGGGAAAGAAAAATATAGAAAGTTTTGTACTGCTCGGAAAGACTATGCTGGAAATGTGTGCTGTCCTTAAAATCACCCCAGTGTTAAAAACTATAGATGCACAGATAACAGAACTGGCAAAACAGATAGACCTTTTAAGAAAAGAAAAACAATATGAAAAAGCAGATATACTAAAAAAACAAGCGGCAGAGACTGGGTATATGCTGGAGTTTACGGCAGCAGGCACATTTGCTATTAAGGAGCTGAAATAATATGTGGTTATACGGCAGAAATGTTATCAGAGAAATTTTAAGTTCGGGAAAAGCTATTCACGAGGTATTGGTTTTAAAAGGAATGAAAGATATTGAGGATGTCATAAAAGAGGCAGAAAAAAGAGGCGTCGTGGTCACCTATACCGACCGTCAGACACTGGATAAAAAAACAGGCACTGAAAAACATCAGGGCATAGTCGCTGATGTGGAAGACATAAGATTTTTGACTGTGGACGAGTTTATAAAAAAAGCAAATGGCAGAGAAGAGTGCACAGTAGCGGTATTGGATGAGATAGAAGACCCACATAATTTTGGGGCGATTATCAGAAGCGCAGAAGTTTTTGGAATAGATGCGATTGTAATTCAAAATAAAAGAAACTCACCAGTCACGCCTACGGTGTACAAGTCCTCGAGTGGCGCGATAGAATACATTGATATGATAGAAGTCGTGAACATAAGTAATGCGATTGAGGCCCTAAAAAAGGCTGGTTTTTGGATATATGGTTTTGATCTCACTGCGGAAAAGTATTTGGATGAAACTGAGTTTGACAAAAAAACAGCTTTCGTCTTTGGAAATGAAGGCAGAGGGATAAGGCAGTTAGTAAAGAAAAATTGTGATTTTATGGTAAAGATAAGACAAAAAGGCAGACTGGATTCTTTAAATGTTTCTAATGCGGCGGCAGTGACTTTTTACTCCAGAATGTTTGTAAAACCTGCTAAAAATAAGTGAAAATAGTTAAATATTTTTGTTTACACTTTTGAAAAATTATTTTATACTTTGAAAGTTGTTTTTAGCATCAAAAGGGCTGGTGTAGCTCAGTGGTAGAGCAACTGACTTGTAATCAGTAGGTCGTCGGTTCAATCCCGACCGCCAGCTCCATATTTTTTGTTTTAAATGTTCTTTATTATTAAAATGCGGGAGTAACTCAGTGGTAGAGTTCCAGCCTTCCAAGCTGGGTGTCGCGGGTTCGAATCCCGTCTCCCGCTCCAATGAAAAAAGTGAGATAAACAAAGTGAGATAAACAAGGTTCCAAGTTTCAGGTTCCAGGTTCCAAGAGGAACCTAAAGTTCCGACATCTTGGAACATGGAACTTGGAACCTGAAACTTATAATTAATTACTGCACGGGAGCTTAGCTCAGTTGGTTAGAGCATCTGCCTTACAAGCAGAGGGTCATAGGTTCGAGTCCTATAGCTCCCACCATTTTTTTGTTCTTGAAAAAGATTTTGTTTTCATATAGTATTCTTTATGTTATAAAGTGTAATTAGGAATAAAAAAGTAAATAAAATATTGGGGTTGTAACTCAGTTGGTTAGAGTGCCTGCCTGTCACGCAGGGGGTCGCGAGTTCGAGTCTCGTCCACTCCGCCATTTATCTTTTGCGAGAAATTAACCTTGTTAAGTCAAGGGCGCTTAGCTCAGTTGGTAGAGCATCTGCCTTACAA
>CAILUR010000077.1 GCA_903837445.1 uncultured bacterium
GTTGATTTCTATGGCGTTGATAAGTAAAGGAGTAAAAGCAAAATCTTTTACAGGCGCACAGCTTGGGATTATGACGGATAAGACGCATACGAAAGCCCGTATTATGGGAATAAAAGGAATTGCGAAAGTAAGAAAAGCTTTGAAAGAAGGTTGTGTCGTGGTGGCCGCCGGATTTCAGGGAATTACCGAAGAAGATGATATCACTACGCTTGGCAGAGGTGGTTCAGATCTGACTGCCGTGGCTTTGGCACATGCTGCCAAGGCGGATGTTGTGGAATTTTTAAAAGATGTCGAAGGGGTTTACACGGCAAATCCTAAAATAGTGCCTGATGCGAAAAAAATAGATGCGCTCTCTTACGATGAAATGTTGGAACTTGCCGCGGCAGGAGCGGAAGTGTTGAACAATCGTTCCGTGGAGTACGCTAAAAACTATAATATAGTGCTACATGTCAGGGGAACTTTTTCTGAAAAAAATGGAACTATAATAAAACAGGAGGACAAATCAATGGAAAAGATAGTCGTTAGTGGAATTACCTATAATAAAAAAGAGGCGAAAGCCACAATAATGAATGTGCCAGACAAACCTGGAATCGCGGCTGTGATATTTAGTAAGATTGCTGAAAAAGGAATAAATGTGGATGTGATAATTCAAAACATTTCGCAAAAAGGCACCACGGATATTTCTTTCACCATTCCTTCGGGAGATGTAAAAAAACTCTCAGGGCTTTTAGATGTTATTGTAAAAAACATAAAAGCCAGCGGATATACCGTAGATGAAAAAATAGGCAAAGTCTCCGTTGTGGGAATCGGTATGAAATCACATCCTGGAGTAGCGGCAAAAATGTTTAAAGCCCTTGCAGACAAAAAAATAAATATTGAAATGATTTCCACTTCGGAAATAAAGATAGCGGTAGTTTTGAGAGAAACAGATATAGAGGAGGCCGTAAAGGCCTTGCATACGGCGTTTAAGCTTGGAAAAAAATAGTTTAAAGGCAGGAGTTACAAAATGGAAAATACAAATCCACAGCAGGAAACACAGCCGGTAGCGCAACAGACAAAACCAAATGTCGTTAAAAAAGAAGAACTCTTCTCAATTCAATGGCACTTAAAAGTCCTTGCCATTATTTATGGTTGTCTTGCTGGGCTATATATATTTTTAAGACTATTTTTAAAGTAAACATCAAGGGGGGACACCATGGCTAAGAAAATTTTTATATATGATGCGACTCTTCGTGAAGGTGCGCAAAGCGCGAGAGTGGCTTATACAGTGGATGACAAGATAATCATAGCGAAAAAACTCGATGATCTCGGAGTGCACTATATTGAGGGAGGCTGGCCTCTACGCGGAGTGAATGAAAAAGATTTTGATTTTTTCAAAAAAATAAAAAAAATCAAGCTTAAAAATGCCAAAATCGCAGCGTTTGGAAGCACTAGAAGAGTAGGTAACAAGGTACAGGATGATCCTATTTTAAATACCCTGATTGATGCGGAGACTCCTGTCATTACTATTTTTGGAAAAAGTTGGGACCTGCATGTCACTAAAGTTTTAAACACCACCCTGGAAGAAAATATAAAAATGATTGCTGAGTCTGTGGCATATTTAAAATCAAAGAAAAAAGAAGTGGTATATGATGCCGAACATTTTTTTGACGGTTATAAAGCGAATCCTAATTACGCTTTTAAAACTCTGCAAGCCGCACAAACAGCGGGAGCCGACTGTATTTGTCTTTGCGACACTAATGGCGGCACCACGCTTGAAGAAGTTGAAAAAATAATAGCCGACATTTCCGCTAAAATAAAAGTTCCGTTAGGCGCACATTTTCATAATGATTCTGGGCTTGCTGTGGCGAATACTTTAATCGCGGTAAAAAATGGGATTACTCAGGTGCAAGGCACAATGAATGGCTTTGGAGAAAGATGTGGGAACGCAGATATAACTGCCCTTATTCCAATTCTGTCTTTGAAAATGGGATATGAAACCATTCCAGCAAAAAA
>CAILUR010000078.1 GCA_903837445.1 uncultured bacterium
AATGAATTTAAATTTGATTTTTCGCTTTCGAGAATAAAAGACACCCTCCGTTTTTTAAAAAATCCGCAAAATGCTTTTGAAGTGATACATATAACTGGAAGTAATGGTAAAGGGTCCATTGCGACATATATAGCGGAAATTTTTAAAACCCACGGAATAAAGACAGGGCTATATACTTCGCCGCACTTTAGAAATGTGCGTGAAAGAATAGCGGTAAACGGCAGGCCTGTGGCCTTGAATATATTTTTAGAACAAGGCACTAAACTCAAAAACCTTATTGAAAGCAAAAAAATTAAACTTACTTATTTTGAATTTTTAACCGTATTGGCTTTTATGATTTTTAAACTGAAAAAAGTAAAGGTGGGGGTGGTGGAAGTGGGGCTTGGCGGAAGATACGATGCCACCAATGTCGTGTATAAAAACAAGCTTTTGAGTATTATCAGTTCGGTCTCGAAAGAACACACTGAGTATCTTGGGAACACCCTGCTGTCAATTTTGAAAGAAAAAGAACAAATTATAGGCGCTGGGAAATGCGTGACTGGAATTAAAAACAAAGAACTAAAGGCGTATTTAAAGAAAACACACAAAACCAGAGTAGTGTTTGCTAATGAAAAATATGATATTTTAAAAGTAAGTGGTGCTCCTGAGGGCTTGAAAATTAAAATGTTTGATAAAACAAAAAAAGTTCAGATAAGTTTAACTACCAAAATGCTGGAACCAGTGCAGGCAGAAAATATAAGAGTGGTACTTGCTGTGGTGGAGGAGTTAAAAAATCGTTGGAAACTGAACTCTGGAAAAGTATTCAAGGCTATTGCTACGGTGTCGGTGACTGGAAGAATGAGCTCTAAAAAGGGAGTGTATTTGAGTGTAGCGCATAATCCCGAGGCCGTGGAGCGTATGCTGGAGGCAGTGGCTTTATTGCATACTGGCAAAAAAATTAAGTATATATTCTCAGTTTTAAAAGACAAAAACATAGATGAAATAATGAAAATTGTGGCGAAAAACAAAAATATTTCGATTATAATCACTAGCATAAAAGATAATCCCCGCGCTATGGACACTGCGAAAATAGTCGAAACGGCAAATAAATATAAAATTAAAAATGTGATTATTAAGGACCTGTCAGAGCTAAAGAAATTTGTTAACAAAAAGAAAGATAGTGGTATAATAATTATCGGTGGTTCGTTTTATTTAGTAAAAGAATTTATCTAAAAGGTGAGGGCAAAATGTCCATAAGAGACGATGTAAAAGTAGTGTTTGAAAGAGACCCAGCGGCAAAAAATGTTTTTGAAGTTGTTTTTATGTATCCAGGATTTCACGCTATCGTATTGCATAGACTGGCTCACTTTCTATGGAAAATAAAAATTCCTTTATTCCCAAGAATGATATCGGCCTTTTCAAGATTTTTAACTGGCATAGATATTCATCCAGCCGCTAAAATAGGCAAAAGATTTTTTATAGACCACGGAATGGGAGTGGTGATAGGAGAGACCTCTGAAATAGGAGACAATGTGCTTATATATCAGGGCGTCACTCTCGGTGGGACTGGTAAAGACACTGGAAAAAGACATCCCACACTTGGAAACGACATTGTAGTGGGGTCGGGTGCGAAAATCCTCGGACCTATTACCATAGGCAATGGCAGTAAAATAGGTGCTGGATCGGTGGTGGTACATTCTGTGCCTGATAATTGCACTGTTGTGGGAGTCCCAGGCAGAATAGCGCGTATGAACGAAGAAAAACCTGAAGAAACATTACAACACGGCGACCTGCCTGATCCAGTAAGGGAAGTCGTGGCGGAACTTTACAAAAGAATAAAAGAAGTGGAAGACAGATGTGATAAGTGCACTACAGATGTTCCAAAAAGGGATGAAAAAGTCGTAAAAGACTTTATGGAAGAATAATTTCGTTTTTGAAAACTGGATTATTAAAATAAGCGTGTGACTAAAATTGTTACGGAGAGCGTATGTCCGATAATCCCGAAAAAATAAAATCAAAGCTTGAGAAACTGCGTAAAGAAATAAACTTTCATAACCTCCACTATTATAAGGATAACAAACCTGAAATTTCTGATTTTGATTTTGATATATTAATGAAAGAGTTGATAACCCTTGAAGAAAAATATCCTGTGTACAAAACTCCTGACTCGCCCTCTGTGCGTGTGGGAGGAGAGCCTGTCAAAGGCTTTGAGACAATAAAACACGAGCCCCCTATGCTATCGCTGGATAATACATATTCCCCTAATGAACTACGCGAGTTTGATGCGCGCGTGGCTAAAATAACCACGGAGTATTCTTATGTTGTGGAATTAAAAATAGATGGCTTGGCGGTAGCGGCAAGATATGAAAATTTTTTACTTTCGGTGGGAGCGACCAGAGGGGACGGAGAGAAAGGCGATGCGATAACGGAAAACTTAAAAACAATTCATAACCTGCCTCTGCGCGTAGAAACGACAGAAACTAAATTTAAGAAATTTGAAGTCAGAGGGGAAGTATATCTTTCCAATAAGCAGTTTGAAATAATAAATACTGAAAGAGAAGAACTGGGAGAACCATTTTTTGTAAATCCAAGAAATGCTGCGGCAGGGTCTTTGCGCTTGCTGGATCCGAAACTGGTGTCAAAAAGAAAGCTAAATATGTTTGTCTATCTTTTGGTGGCACCAGAAAAATATGGGTTAAAAACACAATTTGAGACCTTGACAAAATTAAAGGCAATGGGGTTTCCTGTAAACGATAAGTTTCAAAAATGCGGCTCTATTGAGGAAGTAATAAAGTTTTGCAATGCGTGGGAAGAAAAACGGCATAAACTTGAATATGCTGTGGATGGAATGGTAATAAAAGTAAATGAATTTGCTAAACAGGACATACTCGGGTTTACTGCGAAAAGTCCGAGATGGGCGATAGCTTACAAGTTTAAAGCGGCACAGGCAAAGACGAAAGTGCTTGATATTACAGTGCAGGTAGGCCGCACAGGCGCTTTAACACCAGTAGCGGAACTCGCACCGGTCTTTCTTGCGGGGACGACGGTCAGACGAGCTACTCTACATAATGAAGACGACTTAAACCGCAAAGGCGTGAGGATAGGCGATAGTGTCCTCGTAGAAAAAGCTGGCGAGATTATTCCAGAAGTGGTAAAGGTTTTGGAAGAAGAAAGAACAGGGAAAGAAAAAAAATTCAAAATGCCCACTGAGTGTCCTGTCTGTAAAGGGCTTGTGGTAAGAAAGAGTGGGGAAGCCATAAGCAGATGTGAAAATTTAAAATGTAGTGCGCAGTTGGAAGGCCGACTGCTACATTTTTCAAGTCGGGATGCTATGAATATAGAAGGTCTCGGCAAAGCCTTGGTAAAACAAATTGTGGAACTAAAAATGATAAAGGATTATGCGGATTTGTATACCTTGACTATATTTGATGTGGCAAATTTGGACCGAATGGGAAACAAGTCGGCGGACAATCTGCTTAAAGAGATAGCCATCAGCAAGGACAGAGATTTACAAAACCTTGTGTATGCACTTGGAATTAGAAATGTAGGAAGCCGTACGGCAGAACTGCTGTGTGAGAACTATGCAACTTTAGACGAAATAATAAATGCAAAAAAGGAAGAAATTTCAAAAATCCACGAGATAGGCCCAGTCGCGGCGGAATATATAACAGAGTTTTTCAAGAATAAACAGACAAAAGAAGTAATAGAAAAACTTGCAGTAGCAGGAGTGAATACCAAAAGAAAACAACAGACCCAAATAAAAAATATTCTTAAAGGCGCGTCTTTTGTGTTCACTGGGGAAATGGAAAATTATTCAAGACCAGAGGCAAAAAATATAGTAAAGACGCTCGGCGGGAAGGTCTCTGAAAGCGTGAGCAAAGTAACGGACTATGTAGTCGTGGGCTCAGCTCCAGGGAGCAAATATGAAAAGGCGAAAAAACTTGGGCTTAAAATATTAAATGAAAATGAGTTTTTAGCGTTGATAGGCAAGGATAAGGGAAAATCCAAACTAGTTTAGATGATATGGGGTATTTTTTTTATTTTGGAGACCCTGTCAGGTATGTTATAATAAACACATAAAGCATAAAAGTCTAAAAGGATAACAAATGAATGCACCTTTGAATGTGGCGTTTTTATGGCATATGCATCAGCCCTACTATAAGAATACTGAAACTAACAAGTTCGTTTTGCCTTGGGTGCGTTTGCACGGGGTAAAGGACTATTATGATATGGTCTCTCTGCTGGATAAGTATCCAAAAATAAAACAAAACTTTAATCTGGTGCCTTCTTTACTGCTTCAGCTTGAGGAATATATTGCTGGCGCTACAGATGTATTTCAGGACTTGAGCATAAAACCAGCTGCGGAACTTAGTGAAACTGAACGCATTTTTGTGCTCTTTAATTTTTTTATGGCCAACTGGGAAACTATGATTTGCCCTTACCCACGCTATCACGAGCTTTTAGAAAAACGCGGAGAAAATTCGCACCCCGACCAGCTCAAACACACTCATACTGCTTTTTCTGTACAGGAAATAAGAGACCTTCAGGTATGGTTTAATTTGACTTGGATTGATACGGATTTTTTGGTTATGTTTCCTGAACTAAGTATAATAAAACAAAAGGGTGAAAATTTTACTGAAGAAGAAAAACTGATAGTTATGAAAAGACATATGGATATTTTAAAACTAATAATTCCAAAGTATAAAGAAATGGCAAAAAAAGGCAGAATAGAAATATCGGCAACGCCTTTTTATCATCCTATATTGCCACTCGTGTTTGACACGGAAACGGCTAAAGTGGGATTGCCGGAAATTCCTTTAGATTTTCGGTTTAAACATCCTGAAGATGCACGCGCGCAGATAAAAAAATCCGTAGATTTCTTTAAAGACAGATTTGGAATGGCGCCTGCGGGGTTTTGGCCTGCGGAAGGCGCTGTGAGTTCTGAGACGGCGGAACTGTTCGCACAACAGGGAGTGAACTGGATTGCGACGGATGAGCAGATACTTTTTGAATCTTTAAATATGGCAGGGACTCCTGCAATGGGGCCAGATACAATATATAAACCATATATTATAAAAACAAATGGTGGAGAAATAAATATAGTTTTTAGAAATCACTATCTTTCGGATTTGGTGGGGTTTTCCTATACTTCTTGGAATCCTATGGATGCTGCCAGCCATTTTATTAACGAACTGTACAATATAAAAAACTCTCTGCCTGAGGGTAAACCATATTTTGTGAGTATTATTTTGGATGGGGAAAATGCATGGGAATATTATTCTAATGATGGAAAAGATTTTTTAAATGCGCTTTATGAAAAACTGTCGGCAAATAAGGATTTTAATTCTGTGACACTGGGCGAAGCCGTGGCGCAGTACTCTGAAAAACCCACACTTGCAAAACTATGGCCGGGCTCGTGGATAGACCATAATTTTTATATATGGATAGGACACGCAGATGATAGAGATGCCTGGCGACTTTTGAATAAAACCCGTGAGGATTTGGTAAAGTGGCAGAGTGAAAATCCTAAGGAAACAGAAAAACTTAGCAAGGCGTGGGAAGAGATTTATGTCGGAGAAGGAAGCGACTGGAACTGGTGGTATGGAGATGATCATTCTTCAAAAAATGATGCTGAGTTTGACAACCTATATCGTTTGCATTTGATAAATGTCTATATAATCACAGGGCAAAAAATTCCGAATGAACTTTATATGCCTATAAGCAAGGCGGAAAATATATTTGAAACGCTTCCTACAAGATTTATTTCGCCTGTGATTGATGGCGCTATCACCTCGTTTTTTGAGTGGAAAGGGTCTGGGATTTTTGACCTCACAAACGAAGGGGGCGCTATGCATAAAACGGAGAAATTGGTAAAGGCACTTAGATATGGGTTTGATATGGAAAACTTTTATATTAATATAGATAGTGGAGGCGGAGAAAAACAGGGGTCAGTGGTGGAAATAAAGTTTTTAGAAGAAAATAAAACTGCGGATATCAGGTTTACTATGAACGAAAAAAAAGCCATTACTTTAAATATGGAAGAGGAAGGAATTCAACACGCCTGGGGAAAGATTTTTGAAGCGAAAATCCCATTTGCTTCTATGA
>CAILUR010000079.1 GCA_903837445.1 uncultured bacterium
AATATAATAGTTTCAGGCCTCATATCCACTATAGGCAAATACGCCATAACTTCCTCTATGGCACATGCGGTCTCGTATGCTGTTACCATAAATGCCAGTGCCAGAACATTTCTTCACGGCGAACAGGTGGCCTGTGGGCTTATGTTACAGGAATTATGCTTAGGAAATGAAACCACAGTGGATGAGTTGGCTGCTATGTTTAGCATTCTTGATTTACCGCAGAATTTCTCTATGCTGGGCATAAAAAAGAAAAATCTAAGCGCAATTATGGCCTTTTATGAAAAACTTGTGAAGCGTGAAAATATATATATTCCTATTGATAAAAACATGGTATATAATATGTTTGAAAGGCATTTTTAGTTATCTTCATGCCGGAGGCTTTATGGCGGAAGAAAAGAAAAAGAAAAAGCCGGAGACAGCAGATTTAAGACCGGCTACAGCTGAAGACATAATCTCAGGATTAAAAAACAGGGATCTTTTCATAAATGTGCCTAAAACTCTTTTGAAAAAAGAAGAGTGGGGACTGCTGACAGTTTTGAGTATTATTCTCGCCGGAATCTTCCCAGTGTACTTCATTAATATACTCTTGGTTTCGTTTTTTACAGAGGTGGGGCATTTTTGGACTACCCATTTGACAGAGAACGAAAGGAAAAACTTAATTGATTTTGAAAAAGAATTTCGCGCGGGCTATGAAATGGAAAAAGCAGGGAAATGGGATGAGGCTATAGCAGTATACGAAAAACTTATTCCTAAGTATAAAAGTAATCCTAAAATATCCGCTATCGCCACACAACGCATTGACTTTATAAAAAACGAAAAGTCTGGAAAAGGTAACTGATATGTTCTGCGAGGAGTGTGGGAGTAAGATAAATACGGAAATGAAATTCTGTAAAACCTGTGGAAAAAAAACAAAAACTCTCGCCGAACAATTGGATGAAATAAAAACTGACCTTAAGAGCGGAAATAATAAAGGCCTCGTGGATAAACTCTTACAGATAGAAGATGCTGTCCTCGACAAAATACAACTTGAACACCTGAGGGGAGATGCCTATTTTATTTCGGGAGAGTATACCAAAGCGCTTGAAAGTTATAATTCAATAAATAAAAAAAATAAACCTTGGGACATTCTTTTTAATTCTGCCATAATAAAATTAAATACCGCAAATATACCAGAAGCTATAATTTTTTTTGAACAGCTGATTGGAGTCACTGAGGAACAGATAGCCCAGAGTGTGTTGTATGCGCAAAGATACAAGGACAGGAAGGTTTTGCTTTTAGATGTAAATATGTATTTGGGAGTGCTCTATAAAAATGCGGGGAATGCTGAAGGCGCGATAAAAAGTTTTAAAAGGGCTTTGGAATGCAAACCTGAAAGTGAACTTGTACATGCTAATTTAGGAGACCTTTATTTTAATAGTGATACATATGACAAAGCCATAAAATACTATCAAAATGCGATAGGCTATGCGACGGATGTTGGCAGAAAGTCCCGTCTTTACAACGATATAGGACTTTCTTATTTTAGAAAAGGGATTATTGAAGAAGCGGTAGTGAGTTTTAAAAAGGCCATAACCCTCGACTCGGAAAATCAAAATGCCATATATAATCTCGGAATAATTTACACCCGTGGGGGAATGAATGAGACGGTAAAAAAAGATTTTGAAGAACTGTTGAAGCTTGAAAGTGGGGTGAATATAATTTTTCACTTGACCAAGTCTATGATGAATGTCGCTAAAAAAGAAATGTTTGGTGAAATAAAGTCGGAGTTTATAGGCGAGTCGGATATAATAAAAAAAGTAAAAGATATTATTTTAAAAGCGGCGGCAACTGATTCCACAGTGCTCATACAGGGAGAAAATGGCACAGGTAAGGAACTGGTGGCGCGGGCAGTGCATCAACTGGGGAGAAGAGCAGAGAAGCCTTTTATTGTGGTGAACTGTGGCGCTCTGCCTGAAAACTTACTTGAGTCAGAATTATTTGGATATGAAAAAGGCGCTTTCACGGGGGCAGTGGGTTTGAAAAAAGGTAGGTTTGAAATTGCCGACACTGGGACCATATTTTTGGATGAAATAGGAGACATTACTCCTGCTATGCAGGTGAAACTTTTAAGATTTGTCCAAGAAAGAGAATTTGAGCGAGTAGGCGGCACCGACACAATCAAAGTAAATATAAGAATAATAGCGGCGACCAACAGGGATTTAAAAGCGCTTGTGGAAGAGGGGAAGTTTAGGGAAGACCTGTATTATCGGTTGTATGTATTTCCCATAGTAATGCCTCCGTTGCGTGAGAGAGGGCAGGATATAGCGCTTTTGGCGGATAATTTTTTGAAAAAGTTTGCGAGTAAATATGAAAAAAAGTTCAGAAATTTTTCTACTGAAGCAAGCACCTTAATGCAAAACTATGGCTGGCCAGGAAATGTTAGACAGCTTGAAAATGTAATTGAAAGAATAGTCACTTTGTTTGATGCGGAAGAAGTAACCCAGGAATTCCTCCCAAACGAAATATTGACTGCAAAGACAAATATATATAAACGCGCAAACGAGCATAAGTATAGCGAAAGGCAGGTTGAAAATCCTGTGATTGCCACTATGAAGGAAACAAATTTTTCAGTTAAAAAAACTGCGAAGAAAATGGGAATAAGCGAAAAACAATTGACGCAAACACTACGGGATTTGGATGTGAAAGAAGTGTTGCATACAGTCAGGGGCTCTAAAACAAAGGCGGCAAAACTTATGGGAATGAGCAGAGTCGCTCTGTATAAACGGCTAAAGAAGAATTAAGACATAGATTACACAAGGTTTACATAAAGGTTACATAAAGTTTACAAAAGGTTTACAAACAAGTAAAATACCTTCCTGCGATTAAAAAAACTCCCAATGAAATATGGAAATAATAATTGTTTGCTTTGGCATAACAATTGCTTCTATAGATAATAGAGGTGATTAGAATGCAATTTGAAGCCTTAGTAAAACAGGGACATGCTGGAGCCGGAAAGTATTTAGAAAGAAAGATATATATTACGGCTGCTAATATAATAGAAGCCTTGGACATAGCGAAAGCTAAAGGTGGAGTAAAAAAAGGCGGGCTATTTAATAGCGGAGCCAGTGTTTTAAACATTAAAATGCTAAAAAATTAAATAACATTGAAAATATAAAAAACGGCGAAAGGCCGTTTTTTTTATTTTATAAACTAATAAAGTTTTTGTTTTATTGCAATAGTTATAATTAAATTAGAAGTCTTTTTACCAAAAGCGCGGAAGTTTTTTTGTGTGTTGAAAAAACCCCCAAAATGTGATAAAAAGGATAATATTTCAATAAACGGAGGCGTATATACAATATGGAAAAGAAGGACACAGCGATACATTTA
>CAILUR010000080.1 GCA_903837445.1 uncultured bacterium
TGCGTCAAATACAATCAAATCCACGGTATATTTATAATCAATACCGATTTCATAAGCCTTTCCCTTTCCTATATAAAAAGCCGGATCAACAGAATGTCTTTTTTGCGCCACCACATCTATGATTTTGCCGCCTGCTGTTTCCACCAGACCGCGCAATTCCTCTAAGTCAGCGTCAAACTCGTGTCCTCTGCTTTCCTTAAAAACCTTTACAATCAATACTTTTTCCATAAAGTAAACTTATTATATTACTTTTTAAAGGGGTTTTCAATGATTTAAAACCAATAAATCATACGAGTGGCTTAAAATATGGGTTTTAGTGCGAAATAACTGGGGATATTCCCGATTGTGAGAATTAAGATAAAGCCATAGGTTTATGGTGTTTAGCCTTTTACGCTCAATTTTTCTTCTTTTTTACTAAAAATACTAAACCATAAATAATCCCAATCAATAACCCCAATAAAGAAAAACCTGCGGCTATCCAAAAAATAGCAGGTTTATACACAAACCTGATTGAGTTGTCTCCCTTTTCCACATACACGGCCTTGAAAGTCCAATCGGTTTTTAAAATTTCCTTTTTAATACCATTCACATATACTTCCCAACCAGGATAATAATTATCCGTTAACACTACAAAACCTGCTTCTGAGGTCATCGCTTTTACTAACCACTCATTTGAATTTATTAAAACCGTTGTCAGTTTAGCTTTTGCCCCTTGTGCTTTTGCTTCAAGCCCAGAGTAAGCAAGTTTATGCCTACTCGCCAAGAGTATCTTATGTTCTGGATCAAATGGTTTTTTAAACATTTCATTTTCATATATTTGCGGTTCATCAGTAAAAATTTTTTCTGCTCCAGCAGAAACAAAAAATGCTATGTCCAAAGGTTTTAAATATTCAAAAAGATATGTCTGTCCCTTCGCCATATATTTAAGCATTTTAGATTCCGCAAAAGCTTTGCTCGCAATGTATTTGACTGACAATAACCTAAACGCATCATTTTCCCAAGGTTTTTCAAGTCCGCTGAGCTGTTGTTTGATTTTATAAAAGTCCCATATAAGCAAAGAGTCAAACCCATAAGCATTTAAAAATCTGTAAGCCATAGGCACATTGGGATATAAAGAATCTTTATTTCTATAGAAAACACTTTCCGCTTCATCGCTGGGAATATCCTTTGCATCTCTGCCGTTCATAAGAAAAGTAGACAAGATTCTTTTATTGAGCAAGTCCTTGTCTTTATTCAACAGAAGTGCTAAAGCGGTCTTCTTAAGCAATCTGTCATCTTTTACATAATAATTTCTATTATCATTCCAAAAAATAAATATATTTATTAAGACAAGGCCAATTATGAGAATGGCGGCAACGCCTTTGTTTATTTTGTCGGCACCTTTCAAGGCTATTATCAACACAAAAGCCCAAGCCAAACACAAAAAGCCAGCAAGCCCTCGCATAAACTCGGAATAACTTTCTACGGTTTCCACTGTTTTATCCAAGGTCATTAAGGGATCGAAATACATTTTATACATTTTTATAATACTGACAGCATTAAAAAACATTACCAGCGCCGCCACCGATAAAGTAAATAGCACTAAAGTAAGAGTGGCGGAAAGTTTGCGTATTTTTTCTCGTCCCAAACCGAACAAGGTATCCAACCCCATCCCTGATAACATAGCTATGACAAATAACACCAGCACAGTTATTTTACCTGCATAGGTGATAGTTTGAAACGGCAGAAGATATTTATATATGGTTTGATAAAACGGCATATTTCCCAGTAAGGCTATAAACAAAGCAAAAACAAAAACCAACAAGAACATAATTTTTTGCCAAAATTTTTTCATACCAAAGGCAGCGATAATAAAAAGTAATAAGGCAGGTATCGTGACTTCTACAAATACTGCCCAGTTTAAAAATTTCACATTATTATTAAAAAATGCTTTTGAAAAAGGAAAAAACATTTCTAAAATATGTTCCCCTCGCATATATCCCGCCCTGCTCACCGCATAATCAAACCCTATCATTCTTCTACACAGGGCAATAAATTCAAGCGTCGGCAGAGTTTGGATAAAGGTAAGCAAGAGGAGTCCCCCGCCTATCAGAGCACCCCCAGCAAAGATAGTAGAAAATTTAA
>CAILUR010000081.1 GCA_903837445.1 uncultured bacterium
AGAATGGGAAAACGGCACCCTGTTGCACTACGTATTAATTAATCCAGAATATTCACGTTGGAATGGTTGGTTGCTAATGGACTCTGCTTTAATAAAGCACCTATTAGCGCTACTGGTTTGGTTTATAAGAGATTGGGAAGTGTTATTTCCACTCCTCTTGCTCAACCGATACACGCGTAGAGTGAGCATCGTAATAGGGATACTATTCCATATTGGCTTATTACTCACCCTGCATTTACGCTGGTTTCCAGTGGTTATGCTCGCACTTTATCCGGCATTACTCTCAAATAAAGTTTTTATAACACTAGAAAAGAAATGGCTTAAAACCCATAAATAGCTATTCAGTAATTTTTACTAACCAGCTACCCGTGCCTTTACAATTAGTTTGTGCCTCAATAAGAATTTTTGCGTACTCGCCTTTTAATTCAGCTGGTAGCGTACCGTGCACGACAACGCTAGTACCGGGACTTTTAGCACCGACGTTAATAACAGCAGGAATCCCTTTAACACTCACTTTAATAGTCTCTGGATGCGTATTACCCGACGCCCTAAAAGAGAAACTAGAGCCGGGTGCAACTTCTGATTTATCGGCGGGCTCAAAATCCGTAAAGCGCGGTTTATTACAGGTATTAACGCTACCACTTCGACTATTATCACCCACACCATAAGCACTCGCATGCGTTGCGACCGCCATTAAAATCAAAACACCTAGACCACGAGAAAGTGTCATTATCAGACTCCTTTGTATTGTTATTATCAATACAAAATATCTGGATAAAATAGATAAAGCGGCAAGGGCTATCGGGGCCGTGAATACCATTGTAAATAATAAAGGAAAACTTACAGGATACAATACCGACTATCTCGGGTTTTTAAAGACCTTGGAGCTTAATAAAATTAAACTTAAAGGAAAAGAAGTTGTTATGATAGGTGCGGGGGGCGCGGCGCATGCACTGGCTTATGCCATAAAACTATTAACCCCCAAAAAATTTCATATAATAAATATAGATATGGCAATGAGCGAAACTCTTTTGAAAAAGCTTAAACTAAAAAATATAAAACTTCACAATCTGGATAAGACAGCTGAAAAGGATGCCATAATAGCAAAAGCAGATTTTATAATCAATGCCACTTCTGTAGGAATGCACGATCACGAAGTGCCATATAAAATCGACAAACTTAAAAAAAGTGCAGTCGTATACGATTTGATTTATAACCCTGCAAAGACAGAGTTTTTAAAGCAGGCGGAGAAAAAAGGAGTAAAAATAATTAACGGACTGGATATGTTGATATGGCAGGGAATAGAGGCCTTTAAAATATGGACAGGCAAAACTCCAGATTATAAATTTGTAAAAAAAGCTGTAGATGCTTATTTAAAGAAAAATAAAAAATGAAACGCGCAATTCTGTTAGTACTAATGATATTTTGTTTCACGCTATTATATGCAGGGGAAAACGAGGAGGGAACGACTATGGGAAAAGAATTGAAAGTAGGAGACAAGGCTCCGGACTGGACATTACAGGACAAAACCGGCAAAGATATTTCTCTAAAAGATTTTGTAGGTAAAAAAATTGTGGTATTGTATTTTTATCCCAAAGACTATTCCCCAGGGTGTACTGCTGAGGCCTGTTCTTTTAGGGATGCGTATGAGGTCTTTAAACAAAAAGGGGCTGAAGTGATAGGGATAAGTGATGATGATGGGAAATCACACGAGGGGTTTGCCACACAACATAAATTGCCTTTTATTCTTTTGTCTGATCCCTCCGGAAAAACAGCAGACAGTTATGGCATAGGAAAAATGTTTTTTATTCTGAGAGATAGAGTCACTTTTGTCATAGACGCACAGGGAATAATAAGGCATATCTTCAATAACCAGTTTGAGGCAACAAAACATATCTCAGAGGCCTTAAAGGCCATAGAAGAACTTAAGCTTTAAAGGCCTTGGCCTTTGTTTTAACGGCAGGTTTAGAAAAGGCTACAAGCACGCCCCAGGATATCAGGATAACTGCAGAAATGACTGCGCCTAAAAGCAGGTCTTTACTAAGATTTGTTGGAACAGCAAAAAGTTCTCCATTCCATAAATGGTCCACTATTCCAAAAACCGCTCCGCCGTAAAACATAAGGCACAACCACCACACTTTAGGATTAGGTTTTTTCTTATAAATAAAAGTGCTGATAAGAGCCCCTATTATTGGTTCTGTAAAACACATGATAAACCTCCTTTTAAATGTTGAATTATTAA
>CAILUR010000082.1 GCA_903837445.1 uncultured bacterium
CATTCATTTTTTTTTATAATTATACTCAAACTTTTTATTTTTCCTAAAACAGGCACTCCCATAACTTTCTTTCCTTTTGCCAGTTTATCATCCACTATTCCTATTATAGAATACCCTAAATTCGGTTCGCGTTGTATCCTACTAATAAGTATTTTCGATATCTCGGTGGCGCCTATGATTATTATATTTTGAATTATAAGTTCTTTTCTTTTAAAATACCTAAACACATTCCTGTAAACAAATCTCCAACTGCCTATCAGCACAATTCCCACCAGCCACATAGTAATAAGCACTATGCGCGAATACGAAAAATTGCGTATTAAGAAAGTGGTGGACATTAAAATTATTATAACCGCAGTCGTGGTTAAAAAAACTTTATAAAATTCATCTATTCTGGAAATATTCCGCGCAAATCTATAAAGACCTGCGTAATTAAAGGCCAGCAGATATACAAGAATTACATATGGTGCTGCATACAGGTAGTATTTCAAAAGAGGAACATCATACAGGACAGGAACTACCTTCCAATAAAACCTTATATTATAAGCCAATAAAATAGACACCAGCACGAAAAATGCATCTCCGCCTATCAAAACCGCCTTAAAGAGCCCTTGTATTGTTTTTTTATCCACTATTTTGTATTCTCTCTTTGAGCTTTTTGGACATATTCAAAATATTTTTTTTCAAAAATTTGTCTTGAAAACTTTTCGCTATTTTTTCGTATTTCAATACCATTATATATTGTCTTATCCATTTTCTCAAGAGTTTTAACAAAATCTTCTTGTGTGCCATCAAAAAACTCCCCTGTCACACCTGCCACCACTGTTTCAACTGCCCCCCCCTTATGGAAAGCCAGCACAGGCGTCCCGCAGGCCTGTGCTTCCACTACAGTTATTCCAAAATCCTCTTCCCCAGGAAAAATAAAAGCCTTGGCTTTTCTATAGTGTGCTAGGATTTCAGCGTTTGAACAAAAACCTAACATTGAAATATTAGGTCCAGCAGTCGCTTTGAGCTTATCAAAAAGTGGTCCCGTACCGATAATCACAAGTTTCTTATCTTTAAGTTTATTAAACACATTTATAGCAAAGTCTACTTTTTTATATTCTGTCAAAGCACTCACCATAAGATAAAAATCCTCTTTGATTGTCTCTGGAGCCGCTTTGTAAAAATCAGTATCCACAGGTGGATAAATAGTTACTGCTTCTCTTTTATAATACTCCTTAATCCGCGCTGCGACCGTATCTGAATTCGCCACATAGTGTGTGACTCTGTCCGCAGTTTTGACATCCCAACTACGCAACCACGGCATTATTAAACTTACTAATTTATATTTCAATCTGCCAGTTCTTTCTAACGAAAAATATTCGCTAAAATGACTCCAGGCATAACGCATAGGAGTGTGACAATAACAGATATGTGTGGTTCCTTTGTGCGTTTTTACGCTTTTAGCCACACAATGACTTGAGGACAAGACTAAATCATATTTCCCCAGATTAAAACTTTCTATAGCCAACGTAAATAAAGGAAGAAAGTTTCTGTAGGTTTTGAAGACTCCTGGTATGTGCTGAAGAAAAGATGCCGTAATTTTATGTTTTTTTATTTTATCAGATACTTTTTCTTTATTGTAAATCAGAGTGAATATATCCGCCTCAGGATAAAGTTCACACATAGACTCCAGCACTTTTTCTCCGCCACGCATTCCCGTAAGCCAGTCATGTATTATCGCGACTTTCATCAAGGCTCCTTTTGCCAATCCTTAGAATTATACTTTTCGCTCCACCATTTCATCCACCACCGCTTTTAATTCCATAACCGATATTTCTTTCATACATATATTATCTTTGCATTTCAAATACCCTTTGTAATGTACAGTATCTGGTTCGAGATCGG
>CAILUR010000083.1 GCA_903837445.1 uncultured bacterium
AAATTTAAAAAAATTCACCCGCAGTGATATTGTCGGCTATTGGAAAAAACATTACAGCCCAGACAATCTTATTGTAGTGGTGAGTGGAGATGTAAAAAAAGATGAAGTAATGGGTTATGTGAAAGAAATTTTTGGGCGTATGGAGAGACCTAAAAATGTTGCAAAGGAAGTGTTGCCGTTGCTGGCACTCAAACAGAACACACGGTTTAAAAAATATACAGGCGAGATAGATGGCAGGTATTTAGCCGTGGCTTTTCGTATAGCGGATGCGAGTAATCCAGACACGGCAAAAATGGAGATTCTCAGCAGGATTTTAGGTGGGTCCGAGAGTTCTGTTTTTTATCAATCCATAAAAGAAGAAAAACAACTTGTGGATTCTATTGACTGCGGCATTTACTCAGGTAAATTTGGAGGCCTGTTCGTAGTGGTGGCGGAACCAAGACAGGGAAAGTTTAGCGAGACTCTAAAAGAAATCTTTGCGCGCATAAATGAACTTAAAAAGACAGGCGTTAAAAATTCGGATATAGATAAAGTAAAATCGGACTTAATCAGGGAACAATCAAAAGAAAATATGAAAGTCGAAAATATGGCTATCAATCTTGGGGATTTTGAAATGTTGGGCGATTATAAGAAGTATTTTGAATATTTCAGCAATATGAAAAAAGTCACGGATGACGATATCGCAGAAGTCCTGCGTAAGTATATCTCTCCAGAAAATGCCAATGTGGTGGTGTATTATCCTGCCACGGCGAAAAAAGAGCTTGAAAAATATAACAAAATTAAAGATATCAAGCCATTGCTTGCGGCGACACCAGAAAAAAAAGGGGCACAGGTAGGTAAAGTGGTAAAGAAGACATTGGTAAGTGGAGCGCTCTTGCTCAGCAAAAAACGAACAAGCACTCCAGTGGTGGCAATAAAGTTTATTTTTAAAGGTGGCGCGATAGCTGAAACGGATGCCAACAATGGAATTACAAACCTTATGTTGGATACTATGTTTAAAGGCACGCAAAAAATGACAGCGAAAGAATTTGCGGCAAAAATAGATTCGTTGGGAATAGTCCTGTCAAAAGATATCAACAAAGATAGTTTTGGATTTTCGGCAGAACTTACAAAAGATAATTTGGAAGATTTTTTTGAAGTGTTCTCCGATATGGTGTTAAATCCAAAATTTGATGCTGGGGAAATGGATAAGGAAAGGCAGGATATATTAAATAGAATAGGAAAAATAAAAGATGAACCTGCGGCTTATGCGGATAAACTTTTTAACAAAGAACTTTTTGGACAACATCCGTATAAAAAATCTCTAATTGGAGAAACAGATTCGGTAAAAAACTTGACGGTAAAAGAACTTAAAGCGTGGCACACTAAATTTGTAACGCCGACTGAACTGATAATTTCCACCGTGGGAAATGCGGATGCAGGCGAAATTGCTACTATGATAAATAAATGTTTTATCGGCTGGAAAGGTGGAAAAAAAAATGAAATAAAAATACCAGAAAATAAAATGACAAAAGGCAAAAAATATAATAGGCAGATAATAAATAAAAATCAGGTACATATTATATTGGGATTCTTAGGGCCGAAAGTGTCAAGCAAAGATGTACTGCCTTTTAGAGTGCTGGATTCTATTATGTCAGGCGGAATGAACTCTCGTTTATTCACTGAAATTAGGGAAAAAAGGAATCTTTGTTATACGGTTTATTCAATGTTTGACCGCACTTTGGAGCGGGGCGCCTTCAGAGTTTACACGGCGACTTCTCCAGAAAATGAGACGCTGGCGATAACAGAACTTATGAAAGTGCTCGGGGAGTTATATAAAAATGGGGTCACCGAGCAGGAAGTCACTTCGGCAAAAACATATATGATAGGAATGTATAAAATAGGAATGCAGGATTATATGGCGCAAGCCGCCTCTTACGGGCTTTATGAGTTTTGGGGTTTGGGTTACGATATGGTGGATAGAATGCCTGAAGAAATTGCAAAAGTCACAAAAGCAGATGTGAACAATGTAATAAAAAAATATTTTGAACTCGAAAATTATTCCGAAGTGGTGGTAGGTCCTAAAAAAAGTGCCACAACCAAAGGGGAGAAAAAATGATAAAAGTTAAAGCCTTAACCGCAAAAAGTTTTGCCAAATACGGGGAAGTCATAGAAGCGCGTCAGGCGCTGGGGTTTCATGTACTTTTTGGAGAACCAGGAAAAGTCGGCTGGAGATTAGCATATTCAAAAGTAAAACAGAAACCGCTAAACCGCATAGAAGCCCATCCTGATTCTATGGAAACTTTTGAACTAGTGAGCGGAGTTTGCGTTATGGTGGTGGCGGCGCCTGCGACTCCAGATAAAATAGAGGCCTTCATATTAGATAAAGGTGTTTGTATTAAAAAGAATACTTGGCACGAGTTAATTGTGTTATCGGCTGATGCAGAATTAAAACTTGTGGAGAACTATGACATACAGGGGACGAAGTATCATACCTTTAAAAAACCACTGGATGTGTATGTAGGTTAATATAGGTTTAAAATTTTATAAAAACCGCTTGCGGACTTGAGGACAAATGTCAAAACAGTCAAGGTTAAATATGTTGTTTATGTTTATAGCGTTGTGTATTTTGACACTTCCGTTTTATTTTTTTAACAGCGATATTGATTTTCAAAAGTTATTTTTTGACGCGGCTAAAGGCGACTGGATTTACGGGCAAAATAGGTTTGTTCAAATGTTATATAAGTTTGGGACATATCCCGTGATAATTATGTCAATAAGCGCTATCTTTGTTTTTGCATTTAGTTTTGGATATAAAAAAATCATAAGCTATCGTAAGCCAGCTCTGTTTTTAATACTCTTGGTCTTGATAGCTCCCGGTTTGATAATAAATATAGTGTTAAAACAATATTCGGGAAGACCACGGCCGAGAGAAATAATAGAATTTGGTGGCAGCTGGCATAATAAAAAACCTTTTGACTTCGGTACACCTGGTAAAGGCGCTTCTTTTCCGTGCGGACATGCTTCTGCCGGGTTTGCTATGGCAGGAGTATATTTTTTATTGAGAAAAAAACATAAAAAAATGGCGGCTGTAACACTGGTGGCTTCTTTGGCATATGGTACCAGCATGGGGATAGGTCGTTCTATGCAAGGGGCACATTTTTTATCAGATACTTTGTGGGCTGGTGGTTTAGTTATGCTCACAGGGGAAGCCCTGTATGGATTTATGCGTATGGAGGAAGACTCTCCCCAAGCAGAAGTTAAAGTGAAACCCTTTGTTTCTATTTTGTTGGCGACTGTATTGATACTGGCAACCGTATTTTTATTTTTGGTAGCGACACCTTTTTCAAAACAGACTAAAGATGGATTTGAAGTGGGGACGGCGCCTATGATAATAAATATCATATCGCCTAAAGCGGACATAAACATAACTGCCAATGCTGGCAATGAGATTATTTGTGAAATGAAAGTCAATGGCTTTGGTTTGCCTAAGTCGGATTACAAAGCGTACTATAATTTTGGAAGAGAAGGCAAAACTGCAAAACTGGATTCTGTTTTTAAAGTCTATGGGTTATTTTCTGAATTAAATGTGACTCAGGATTGGAGTTTGCCGGCTGACAGAGTATATACTTATAATGTGGATACGGCAAAAGGAAATGTCTCTTTTGCGCCTCAAAGCAGACAGACAATTTTAGGGATTAAAATAAGCGCTAAAGACGGCGATGTGTATTTGACTTTTGGAAAGAAGATAAAGGTTAAAGAGCAAGCAAACATTGAAGTATTTGCACCACGGGGTAAGATATATTTTAAAGATGAAAGCGTATTCTTTAAAAAAATGACTCAGGACAAAACAGAGGTTGGGAAAGTGAAAATCATGACAGGGGAGACTAAGGGCAGGCATTTAAAACTTATTTCAAAAGAAATTATTATAGAGGGTTCAAAATGAAAAATATAAGAGTAAAGTATTTTATTCAAACTCCAGAGGACCCGCGCAAGATAGCGCAGACTATGGCCACTATGCAGTCCACCGGCACCTGGCAGAAGCTGGATAGGGAAACAAAAAAAATAGTTTCGCGCTTCGGTGCAAAAGTATATTCTGTTTCAAAAACAGCACAGAGAGCGGGAGCCCTACCGACAAAATATAAAAATAAAAGAAAAAATGCGGCAATAGTGGAGATAGACTATCCCTACAATAATTTTGGTTTTAATATCCCAATGCTGCTCACCACAGTGGCGGGAGAAATTTTTGATATGCAGGAACTTTTAAGCGTGAAACTTTTGGATATTGAATTTCCAAAAGAGTATTTGAATAAATTTCAAGGACCGAAGTTTGGGCTTGAAGGGTCCAGAAAAATTGCAGGGGCTTATGACAGACCACTTTTTGGAGCGATAACAAAACCCTGTGTCGGGATAACCCCGAAAGAAATCGCGCGGTTAGCATATGAGGTATCGTGCGCGGGAGCTGATTTTATTAAAGATGATGAACTGCTCGCGGACGCCCCATATAACAGACTCAAAGACAGAGTCAAAGCCGTAAGTGCTGGGCTTAAAAAGGCATATGAAGAAACAG
Organism: uncultured bacterium; assembly: GCA_903837445.1. GTDB lineage: Bacteria > Oederibacteriota > PGYV01 > PGYV01 > CAILUR01 > CAILUR01. Next base: position 4,550 of record CAILUR010000083.1, read on the forward strand.
GGAAAACCACTATGTATGCATTTAATGTGACAGATGACCCAGACAAAGTGCTCGGACTTCACGATTTGGTGGTAAAGGGTGGCGGGCGCGCCATAATGTTTAATGTATTAGCAGGTGGGTTTGGCACTCTCACTATGTTGTCTAAGCATACCCAAGTGCCTATTCATTGTCACCGAGATTTTTCAGTGGCAGCAATAAGGAGCGGACATATTGGGCTCAGTTCAGCGCTTTTTACAAAACTCACGCGGCTTTGTGGGGCTGATCAAATTCAATGCGGTGGCATAGACGGCTATCTTTATGAAACTGACGAAGAAATACTGGAAAATTTTAAAACTTGTTTAGCGCCACTGGGAAAAATAAAAAAGGTTTTGCCTGTATCTTCAGGTGGGGAATGGGCTGGGAAAATTCCGATAAATATGCGAAAAATAAAGAATAGTGATTATATGTTTATGGCGGGGGGTGGAGTTTTTGGGCACCCTGACGGTGGTTATGCGGGAATGAGAAGTCTGATAATTGCTTATGAAACATGGAAAAATGGGAAAAAACTGGAAACTTCCAAAGACAAAACTTTAAAAAGAGCCATAGAAAAATTTGGAAAGGTGGTATATTAAAATACCTTTGTTTTGGTCTATTTTGTAAGGGTAAAAAACGAATATCAATTTTCTGTATAATCCCATATTGACATAAATCAATCTTTTTATTATAATTTAATCTGTTTTATTGTAACCAAACAATTTTATTTGGTATTTTTCGGTTAATTTTTATTGTCTCTTCTATTATTATAGGCGACAAAAAGAATAGCCGCAAAAAAATCGCGGAGGTGCACTGTGTTAGGACCTATATTTAAGTTCTGGTTAGTTTCGGTGGTACTCGGTTTATTGGCATTCCCAATAAGTTTTACTATCTTTAAAAAATCTTATGAAAAGGGCTACATGTTTTCAAAGATTGTGGCTTTGTTTCTGGTGGCATATTTTTCTTGGCTTTTAGGTTTCTTCAAGTTCTCCTCTGGCACCATTTATCTCGTGCTGATACTTATGACAGGGCTATCGGCATATCTTTTTATGAAAAACAAAGATGAAATAATAAAGTTTTTAAATGACAATCCAGGGATATGGATAGCTTCGGAACTCTTGTATCTTTTTATATTTTTAGCATACGCCCTTTTCAGATCCTATCAGCCAGACATTGTGGGGACTGAAAAATTTATGGATTTTGCTTTTATGAATTCGATTGCGAAAGCTGATAAAATGCCACCTTTTGATCCGTGGATGGCAGGGGACAAGTTCCACATAAGTTATTATTACTTTGGATATTTAATGATGGCTGTGATGATGAAACTGACTGGAATTACCGCTGGGATTTCTTATAATCTCTCCCTTGCTTTTATTGTCGCCCTCAGTACGCTGGCTATGGTGGGGTTGCTTTATAACTTAACAAAAAATTATTTTATAGGGATTTTGGCGGCGGCATTCTTGCTGCTCATAAGCAATATAGATGGGTTTATCCAAGTTGCGCAAAATGGGTGGAGTTTTTCAAACTTCAACTGGTGGCATAGCTCGCGAATTATCGATTACAAGGATTACGATGTTACAATAAATGAGTTTCCGTTTTTCTCGTTCCTGCTTGGGGATATGCATCCACATCAGATGGCGATTCCTTTTGTGCTGACAGCACTTAATGGCGCGCTTGTTTTCTTGCGGTTTGATGAAAAGAAAATAGTTGAAAAGAATTTTGATAAAATAACGCTTTTGGTTTTCACAGGACTTTTGCTCGGCGGGTTATGGTTCCTGAACTCGTGGGATTTACCGACATATTTTTTCATTACCGCACTTTGTATTCTTTCCTATAAGTATTCGATCTCTGAAAAAATAGACGACTGGGATTGGCTAAAAGACGCTATGCTTGCCATAGGGATTATTCTGGGAATAGCAATTGTGGCATATCTGCCGTTTACCTTATTTTTTAAATCGCAGGCAAGCGGCATTGATATTACAAAAGCAAATACCAAGATATCCGACTATCTTGTGATTTTTGGGATTATGCTTTTCCCAGTAATTTCTTTTCTTGTGTTTAGAATCTTAAACTGGATGTATGCTGTGCGGCTACAGTCAGTGGCGGGAAAGAAAGTGGAAGAAAGAAAAATCTTCTGTCCAAGATGCTCATCCGAAATAAGAGCAGGAAAACTTTTCTGCGGTACTTGCGGCTACAAGATTGATAAAACTGAAATGTATTTAGGCGGGCTTGAACTGCCTATTAAAAAGGCCAATCCGTTTACAACAGATTTGTTAAAGTTCCTTGTGGAACCAGGGATTGCCAAAGCCAAAAACATATGGAAAATACCAGCACTGGTGGTAGTGATAGTGTTGATAATGTTTGTGTTCAAAACAGTAATTGATAAACCTAATTTTGGATTTCTGATAGCGGGGACATTGCTCCTCGCAGTAGTTACTAAAATACTGGGGGTCACAAAAGTAGAGTTGAAAGAGAACCAGTTTGTGATAATCCTTATTTTTGCTTCGTTTCTTTTGGCTTTTGGATGTGAATTCCTGCATGTCAGGGACACCTTCGGAAAAGCTGGAGGACACACTCCACTTGAAAGAATGAATACGGTTTTTAAATTTTACTACCAGATATGGATTCTTTTATCTGTAGCGGCGGCGTATGCGTTCTTCTGGATAAAACATTTTTATCTTAAATATAAACCTATGTATGTGAAATGGATATGGTATTCCATTTTTGTTGTATTGATTGGAATGGGGCTTTTTTATCCAGTCGCTTCAGCTGCAGTAAAAACTGGAGGCTTCAACGGCTATACCACTCTTGATGGTACCGAATTTTTTAATATGAGATACCCAGGAGATTATCAGGCTATTGCATGGATTAAGAAAAACATAAAAGGGACGCCTGTTATTCTTGAAGCCCATGGTCCCGAATATACCGAATACGGCAGGATATCCTCTTTCACGGGGCTACCTACAGTGTTAGGCTGGCCAGGACATGAACTTCAATGGAGAGGCACCTGGGAAGAACCAGGCGCGCGTATGGGAGCAATAGATAAAATTTATACTACCACCGATATAAATGAAGCACAGCGATTACTCAAAGAATACAATGTGGACTATGTGTATGTCGGGCTGCTTGAAAAAACAAAACAGGAATACAGGACTGCGCCAAAGGCGGCTTGGGATAAGTTCGGGAAGTTTATGGATATAGTTTACTCAAACCAAGCAGAGACGGTTATATATAAAGTAAGATAAAAGTAAAAAAAATATTTAAATTATTACTTAGGAGGAAAAGATGTCGGAAACCGTAAAATGCCCCAACTGTGGAGATGCTGTTCCAAAGTCCAACAGATTCTGTGACAACTGCGGAAACAAGATGGCAAGGGAAGAAAGCAAAAAACCAGAACTTAAAAAAGAAATAGTAAAGAAAGAGGAAGAAAATAAAGATGAGACAAAAAAACCGGCAGTAGCAGCGGCGAAAGCCGAAAAGCGCGGAACCCGTGCGGTAGATCTTATCGAAACAGTTGAGACGGAAACTTTTGATAGTGATGTGTTGACTATTGATGGGGGGTTAAAAAAAGGTTTTATTTTTGACTGGGAAAAAATTATTTTTGCGGGAATTATGCTTATAGCTATTATAAGCAGATTTACCGATCTTGGAATAAAACCCCTGCACCATGATGAAAGCATGCATGCTTTTTACGGGTGGAAACTCCTGACAGGTGGCGGCTATGAATACAACCCCATGATGCACGGACCTTTCTTATTTCATTTTAATGCGTTAATTTATTTTCTTTTTGGAACAAGCGACTATACTGCCAGAGTTTTACCAGCGATATACGGAGTGCTCTGTGTGGGCTTAGTTTACTGGCTTAGGTCATATCTGGGAAGGACTGGAGCAATAGTGACAGCGCTCATTATAGCGATCTCACCTTCTTTTATGTATCATTCAAGATTTATACGAAATGATATATACATAGCGGGAGATACCCTTTTAATGATTATTGGAATGTTTAAGTTTTTTGATACAAAGAAACCCTGGTGGTTATTTTTGGCGGCAATTGGGTTGGGGTTATCGTGGGCAACAAAAGAAGTCACTTATATTACTGTGGCGATTTTTGGTTCCTATTTCTTTTTCCGTTGGCTTTGGGAGTATTCGATTAGAAATACCGAACGCTTCGGCAGAGAAAACAAGCTCACCTCTACTATTGAATTTTTGACAAAAAAAGAAATCAGCACGCTTATTTATGCGTTCTTGATATTTTTTGGAATAAACCTTGTGTTGTACACCACTCTTTTTACAAATCCAAAAGGAATCATTGACGGGTTTACCAAGTCCTTGACCTATTGGATGGGACAGCACGATGTACACAGAGGCTCACAACCTATTTACTATTACATACTCTTGATGCCTTTTTATGAAACCATTTCGGTGGTGTTTGGAATAATCGCATCAGTTGTATATTTAATTAAACAAGAAAAAAGGACGAATTTTAATATCTTTCTTATTTATTGGGCATACGGCGCGGTAGCGGCTTATTCATACGCAGGCGAAAGAATGCCGTGGCTTATTCTTCATCCACTGCTTCCATTTACCCTGTTGGCAGGCAAATATATTGGAGAGTTAATAACGAAAAAAGATAATGGCTGGTGGAAACCAGTGGGACTGACTTTAGCAATTATTCTTTCTTTGGCATCCATTCACAGCGCTATAAATCTTTGTTTTTATGGTGCTGGTGCCAATCCAAAAGAATCCCTTATTTATGTCCAGTCGTCTACGGATACGACAAAAGTGGCTAAAATGATAAAGAATTTCGCGGATGATATAAAGAGCCATCCTGAGCTTGGACTTTCTGGTGCTGAAAATCTTGAAATCACCTGTGAGGATTATTGTTCCTGGCCGTATGCTTGGTACTTGCGTGATTTTAAAAAAGTTTCTTATCCGCATCCAGTAACGGCAAGCGACAGAGGCAGGCCTTTAATTCTTTCGGGAATAGAAGCGGCAGCAGCAGGACACGATGAACAGGTGGCAGCGTTGCTAAAAGACGGCTATGTGGCGTATAAGTATAAACTCAGAGAGTGGTGGGCAGCGGATGAAAATATGTTTTCAAATATGAGTTTAAAAGATAAAATAACTGCCTTATGGAAAAGATTTATGTATAGAGATGTTTGGAGTCCACTGGGCTCTTATGATTTTGTGGTGTATGTCCGCAAGGACTTAGAAAAATACTGGAAATAAGGAGACCATTACATGATTGATTTAGCTTTGATGTCTAAGCAAGAGAAAATAATAATTTCGGTTTCACTGGTAGCTGTTTTGGTAGTGTTGGCAATATTTTTAAATCCCACAGGAGGAGAGAAAAAAGCTCCTTCGGCTCCGGCAAATGTATTGGCTTCAGGAGGGAGTGGCGGCAGTGGAAACGGGCAGTTTAATATCCCACGCGATATAGCGTTGGATAAAGAAGGAAATATTTTTGTAGTGGATTCTAAAAATAATAGAATCCAAAAGTTTAATGCGGCAGGAGTTTATACCACAGGTTGGGGAAAAATGGGTGACAAAAACGGAGAGTTTAAAGAACCTTGCGGCATTGATATTGATAAAGCAGGCAATGTTTATGTCACGGACACCTGGAACGGAAGGGTGGAGGTCTTTACAGGTTCTGGGATATTTATACGCCAGATGGGGAAAGATAAAGGAATGTGGGGTCCGCGAGATGCGGCAGTTGACATAAACGGAAATGTCTATGTCAGTGATACCGGCAACTGTAAAATACTTAAATTTGACAACACCGGAAAACTTGTTGCCACATATGGAAAAAAAGGCCGCGGGAAGCTTGAATTTCAGGAGCCGTTTGGCATTAAGGCCGCGAAAGATGGAAACATATATATACTTGACAGGAAAAATTATCGCATACAGGGTATGACACCAAATGGACAATATGTGCGAGAGATTAAGATTGACGGGTGGTCGGAAGGTCAGATAGTAAATGGCTGTTTAATGGAACCATATTTTGATATGGATCCTGCAGGAAAGTTTTTCTATGTGAGTGACTCTACAAACCACAGGGTTATAAGATATTCTTTCGATGGTAGCAAGAAAAAGATCTTTGCAAAAGATAAAGCAGGTAAGGCTATGTTTTCGTGCCCACAGGGCGTAGCTGTTACAGGGGACAAGCGTATTATGGTAACGGATACGAGTTTAAATAAACTGATTACTTTCTCAGACATGGAATAAAGGAGAACATAAAATGGCAAAAAGAAAAGCAAAAGCAAAGAATTCAAAAGGCAAGAAAAAAGCAGGCAAAGGAAATCTTACATTTTTTATTGTTACACTTTTAGTAATAGGGCTGGTGGTCTTTATAGCTAAAACCAGAAAAGGAGAATTGCCGAAGCTTGTAAGCTCGGAGCTTTTGGCGACTATTGGAAGCACTGCAGATAAAGAGGCGCAGCTGAATTCTCCAAGAGGAATTGCTGTTTCTCCCGAAGGAAAAATATATTCTGCGGATCTTAAAAATAACAGAGTGAAGATTTTTACTGCTGAAGGAAAACCTGCAGGAATAATCGGCAAAGGCGGGAAACAAAAAGGGGAGTTTAACGAACCTTCGAGCGTATCTGTGGATCAGAGCGGAAATGTGTTTGTAGCAGATTCTGGAAATGGAAAAATCCAGATATTTGATAAAACTGGAAAATATTTGTATGAAATAGGGGGAGTAAAAGCTGGTTTTTATTATCCGAGGAATGTGGTTGTAAACAAATATGGAATAGCGTATGTAGCGGATACTGGCACCAGCAGACTTCTCAAGTTTGACCGTGATGGAAATCGCATAGGAAATCCTTCAGGGGGAAAAGGCAAGGCACCTGGTAAATTCAATGAGATTTTTGGAATTGCGTTTGATTCAAAAGGCAAGACATATGCGGCAGATCCTGGAAATAAAAAAATAAATATTTTTACGCCTGAAATGCAACCTGCTGGCACAATAGTTATAAACTCTTGGAAAGAGAATCCACCATTTTGGCCAATGCTTGTAACTGATTCGAAAGATAGGCTTTATGTAGTCAGTTCGGGCAAAGGGGAGATAGTAGTTTATGACACTACTGGTAAAAAAGTTATATATCTATGCACACTAAAAAATGATATGACAGGCAAACCACTTTTTTCAAGTCCCCTTGGGATAGCGATAGATAAAAATGATGTCCTGTATGTGTCGGATATGCAGAAAAATATCATAGTGAAATTCAAACCTGTAATAGATTAAAAAAGAGTTTTAAATACGACATTCAGGACAGAGATGATAAAAAAAGACAATTTGATTAAAGACAGTATAATTCTTTTTATAGCTACAAATATCGTGAATTTTTCTAATTTCTTTTTTCACATGCTTGTGAGCAGACCCCTTGGACCTGAAAAATATGGCACACTGGTAACCCTGATATCTTTATTTGGAGTGATAGCGACTCCAGCAGGGGCACTACAACTGACCATAGTCAAAAAAACTGCCACCCTTAAAGCAAAAGGGAATATGGCAGGAGTGGAAGGCCTGTTTAAAAAAAGTTCTATCTGGTTTCTTACTATGGGTGTCCTTGCGTTTGCCGTAATAATGATTTTTTCAGGGTTAATAATGGATTTTTTTAAAATTACGGATAGATGGTTTATAGTCATAGTGGCGGCCTTAACAGCGGTAAGCATAATGCTTCCCACAGTCCGAGGAATACTTCAAGGACTTCAAAAATTTGTAGCTTTTGGCTTCAATTTAATTACTGATGCTTTATTGCGTCTTGGACTCGCTGTGTTCTTTATTTTTTTGGGGTGGGGAGTGTTCGGGGCCTTATCTGCATCTCTGGTCTCGGCTCTCGTGGCATATGCCATAGGCTTTGCGGCGATACTCTTTCTTTTTAAAAATAAGCAAAAAGATGTTGAAATAATTTCTAAAAAAGAACTTTTGAAATATGCTTTGCCTGTACTTTTTTCTATGTTTGGAATGGCTATATTGACCTCGATGGATATCTTTATGGTGAAACATTTTTTTAATCCTGAAGACGCGGGCTTATATTCAGCCACTTCTATTATAGGGAAAGCTTTTCTATATTTTCCGAGTGCCATTGCCATAGCTTTATTTCCAAAGGTGGCTGAAATTCATGCTTTAAATAAAGATGCTGGACATTTGCTGAACAAAAGTATGCTCATAACCGGAGCGATTACTCTTGTTGGAGGGATTTTTTGTTTCTTTTCCCCAAAAGTGATAATAGGCATACTCTTCGGAAGTAAGTATTATAGTATAGCGGATGTGGCCAGATGGTTTGGGTTTGCCATACTGCCCCTTACTCTTTTTAATATTTTAGTAAATTATTCGCTGGCTATACGCAGATACTTTTTTATCTATGCTATGTTTGCAGGAATTGCTTTATATGCAGCATTGTTGTGGTTCTCACATGCTGATTTTTATCGCGTTATTTTGAACCTTTTTATCTCATCTTTGTTTATATTTGTTTTAAGCATGATGGAGTTAAAATTAATTAAGCCCAAGCAGAGGTCTATTTAATGGACTTTAAGAAACTTTCAATTTTGATGCCTATGTATAATGAAGAGGCTCGCGCGGCATCCAATATATTGGAGACAGACGGATATTTTAAGGAAATGGGCATACAGTATGAAATAATAGTTGTGGATGATGGATCGAAAGATATGACTTTTCCAAACGCTGCGACAATGCAAAAAGAACATATAAAGATTCAAAAAATGAGCCGCAATCAGGGCAAAGGGCAGGCGCTTAAAGAGGCTTTCAAACACGCGACCGGCGATATAATAATGTTCCTTGACGGAGATTTGGATATACATCCGAGGCAGTTTAAAGTTTTATTTGATGTCATGGACAAAGAAAATGCGGATGTGGTTATCGGCGCTAAAAGACATCCAGACTCTGTGCTACATTATCCAGTAAAAAGAAAAATAATTTCGGCAGGATATTTTCTTATGGTAAAAATTATGTTTGGACTACCTTTGAGTGACACCCAGACGGGAATTAAAATATTCAAAAGGGAAGTTTTAGACAAAGTCTTTCACAGGGTGCTTATTAAACGCTACGCTTTTGATCTTGAACTTTTAGTGCTTGCGCATCACTATGGTTTTAAAATATCCGAAGGCCCTGTGGTGGTGGACTATAAAGGTAATTTTGGGCGTATAAAATTTAAAACTATATTTAAAATGGCTTGGGATACTGTGGCGGTGTTATACAGATTAAAAATCAAACATTACTACGATAAAATTAAAACAGATATGGAGAGCAATAAAAAATGAAAAAAGTAAGTATAATAATCCCAGTAAAAGAGATAAATGATTATATAAGAGAGTCCCTACCATATATTGAGAAACTTGATTATGACAAAAAACTTATTGAAGTGATTGTCCTTCCGGACAATGACGGAAAAATAGAAGGTAATTTTACTTTTTCACTAAAAATAATGCCTACTGGACATATTTTTCCAGGAGCTAAAAGAGATTTGGGAATAAAAAATACTACTGGTGAGATAATAGCTTTTATCGATGATGATGTTTTTCCAAAAGAAAAATGGTTGAAACGCGCTATTGAAATATTTGAAGAAAGTGAAAAAATAGGTGCTGTAGGCGGACCAGCAGCAACTCCTGAAAACGATTCTTTTCTTCAAAAGGTGAGCGGAAACATTTACGCATCTTTTTTAGGTGGGGGAGGGTATCGGTATAGATATATAGCCGAAGCGAGGCGAGATGTGGATGACTATCCCTCTTGCAATCTTTTAATTAGAAGAGATGTGGTAGAAAAAATAGGCGGATTTAATACGGATTTCTGGCCGGGGGAAGATACGGTCATATGCTTAAAAATTGTGAAAGATTTAAAA
>CAILUR010000084.1 GCA_903837445.1 uncultured bacterium
AAATAACATTGACAACAGCAAAGGTTATTTATTATAATGCGTTCATAATTGTGGAGCGTGCGGGACTAGCTCAGTGGTAGAGCGTCTCCTTGCCAAGGAGAAGGTCGCGGGTTCAAGCCCCGTTTCCCGCTCCATTTATATAATACACTTCAGGAGGAACGAAATGTCAAAGAAGAATTCTCTTTTAGTAATAATTATTCTTGTCTTATCCGTAGTGTTTTTATCTCCAGTTTTAATAGGTGCAGATGATGATGTGGCTTTACCACCACCACCTGATTCAAATGAAGAACTAATAGCCCCACCTGCGGACGGAGATATTCCTATGCCACCCACAGGTAATGAAATAGCTGCGCCAGAAACTGTAGCCCCAGTGGCTGATGAAGTATTGGTGCCACCTCCAGCAGAAGCCGCGGGAATGGAACCAGCACAAGAAGTTTCAGAAGCACTGCCACCAGCTCCAGAAGATGGAGGAGAAGTGGTGCTACCGCCAGTAGGAAATGAAGCCGAAGATATAGCCCCACCTGCTATGGAAGCAGTAGCACCTGCCGTAGAAGATAATAAAAAACAAATCGAAGCAGGCTCTCCTGATATAAAGAAATATAAAGTAAAAAAAGGCGACTCGCTTTGGAGAATATCTGCAATGGACTCTATATACGGAGATGCTTTTAAGTGGGCTTTACTTTTTAAAGCAAACAGAGAACAAATAGAAGACCCTGATATTATTGAAATCAAACAAAATCTTAAAGCAAGACTTAATTTTGCACAGGATGAAATAGATGATGCGGTAAATAAAGCAAAAGAAACCCCGCGTTATTCTCCACATTCAACACCGAGAAAAAAACTTCCGATAAAGTACTAAAGTATAAGTATTATATGAAGCAAATAACCTCTATCTAAATATATTTGGGTAGAGGTTATTTGTCTATAAAAGGGGAAAAATGCTTTTAAAGTCAATAAAAAAAATACTCATAACACTTGCGGTCTCAGCTATTTTCACAACTATGGGATTTGCTTATTATGATGGAGCAGAGTTTCAAAAAAATAGTATGGATTTCGCCTATGAGTTTTTCCTGAACGATAATTTCAAATTGTCTGAAAACCTTTTTAATGCTTATGCTGCAGAATATCCTGAAGGGTATCTTGCTGGAGATGCGACTTTTATGACAGGCGAGTCGCGATATCAGAGTGGAGGCGTAAAAGAAGCTTTGAACTCGTATCTCAGCGTTATCGATAAATATCCTGGCGCAAAAAATAAGTATAAAAAAGAACTCTACTATAGGATAGCCGAGTGCTACTCCCGTCTTAAAGATTATAAAAACTCCATAAAATATTCCACGCTTGTGGTGGAATATTTTGAGGGCACAGATATTTCGAAAGATGCCCGTTTACTTTTAGGAGAAGCTTATTATCTAGATAAGGATAAAGACAAAGCCGTGGAAGTGCTGACAGCGCTGGAAAAATTTCCCGAGTATTCAAAACGGGATTATGCGTATTACATTATGGGCAGGCTTTACTATGACAGCTATATGGAAAGTGCTCTGACCGCAGAGGATAAAAAGCCACTGGCTGATAGCGCATTGAAATATTATAATTTGATAAAAGAAGAGTTTCCACAAAGTCGGCTTTTAACCAGAGCCGAGGTCCGCAAGGCAAATGTGTTTTATGCTATGAAAGAATATGATAGGGCCATTGCTATTCTACAAGAAGTGAAAACGGATCCGACTGATAAAAAATTCTCAGTGCTGGTAAAATATTTTATGGCATGGAATTATTTTATGGAAAATCAATATGACAAAGCAGTGGTTGTATATGATGAAATCATTACTGACTCTCCGGAAGATATTCTCGCGGCCTGGGCTGAATATAAAAAAGGGCTTTGTTTTGAAGCAAATGGGGATATGAAGGCGGTA
>CAILUR010000085.1 GCA_903837445.1 uncultured bacterium
AATATAAGTTTTTCTCTCAGATCGATTTCGTTTGTCATAGGTTTATTCTTTGCCCTCCTCTAAAGTATTGTTTGTTTCTCCTTCCAACAGGTTCATTTTTGTAGGCCTGCCTATAACAAAAAGCCAGGAATATTCATATTTGCCGCCAGTTTTTCCCTCAGCACACACTTTGCCCACATGTGTCCCCTTGACAAGATTATTTTCATAATAATATGTTAACATTTTAGTTGTGGGATTGTATACGGATTTTTCCAAGTCCACGCTTCCCATTTGAAAATGAATAGTGGCAGTGTTAAGCAAAGAATCATCCAAAATTTCCGCCTTTAATTCCGGAGTCCTGTCGTTTATCACATCCCCATCATCTGGATAAAGTCCAGTCACTTTGATAGGTTTGGAATTAAAAATTTCGGCAAATTTTTCCATACTGCCTGTCCCATATACCATTGTTCGCTTGAAAGAATATCTGTTTACTTCTTCAGTATCAAAAGAAGGCACCACGCTGAAAGCCGCCTCATACCCTGCTTCCTTTATCACATGCTCCACTATTTTAGAATAAGTCCCATAAGGATAGGCAAAAGTATTTATAGTAGTCCCTGTGTAGTCTTCCAGATATGCCTTAGGTTCTATTATTTCGCTTCTGAGCCATGTCAGATATTCCGCATCAGTCATAATGACATTGCCTTTTGGCCTGATTTCCCCTTTATTTATTATCTTAAAATCTTTAATTTTACTTGTCAATATGGGATGAGTATTGGAGTGACAACCGAACTCCCACCCCTCCGCTACCAGTTTTCTTGTCTCTTCTTTGGAAAGCGCACTTTTACCACCTGGACAAAAGTTTTTATAAAGATACACCACGCCCGTGTATCCAAATTTTTTCATTATGGGCAGCATTTTTGAATAAATGCTCTCATACCCATCATCAATAGTAATCATAACCGCCTTGTCAGGCATTTTGTCTTTTCCGTTTATCCAATCAAGGAACTTCGCCATATTAATAACTGTATAGTTATTATCTTTTAGCCACTGCATTTGTGTTTCAAAAAGTTTGGGGGCTATGGCATAAATATCTTTTGTGCCTTTGTCTTTGCGCATAACGAAACGATGATAGCACAGAATATTTACCACCTTTTCTTCGCCAGTTTTTAAAACACCGCTTCCGAAAGGAGTTGTTTTAAAGTCCTGTGCGTAAAGTGTTGTAATAAATCCAAATACAAAAACTAATAAAAATATTTTTTTCAAACTCGGCTCCTTTTTTTATTACCTTTTATAACTTTTATTTTTTATCAACTGAGCGGTTTTTCCAAATACCCACCCTAACAAAAAGCCACCCACTACATCTCCGGGATAATGTCCTCCTGTATACACACAGAAAAACCCCACACAACATACAAAAAGTACCAAAGCAGGTCTTAAGGGCTTATAGTCATCCCACAATATCACTGCCAGTGCTACTGCCATTGCCGTATGGGTAGAAGGAAATGCGTAACTATATTTTTTCATAGTGAAAAGGATATTTACCTTTTCCAGTTCTACAGGCGGTCTTCCTCTTTTAAAAAACGGTTTTAAAAATATATTACTCGCTATATTTACAGTTATAAGTGTCCACAGTGCAAAAGCAGTGTTCACCTTTTCTTTTTTTTCGCCACTCCGCCATAAAAAAACAAAAAGCCCCAGCACAACTATAATTAAAAACACATCATTGGCTGTCCATTTCATAGCGGCAGCTAACAACTCATTATGCAGAGTGCCGTTTATAAACTTAAAAACCTTTATGTCCCACTCTCGCAACAAAGTTAAAAGGTGTTGCATATCTTTCACAAGCCCCTACTTATTTTATTTTATATAATTTTACTTTTTCGTTTTGATAGACTGCCGAAAAGACCGCGTCAAATTTGTCCTGCTCCGAATACATACTTCTTTCAATATTCCCTACATATAGATAAGAAATATCTTCGTTTTTTACAAACCCGGCCAAGGCAGCCGCTGGTAGACTATATGCCATATTGGCAGTGTTATCGCGTTTTTGTATTTCATCGTTTCTACCACTCTGTTGCCCCACTTGATATTCCCAGCCGATAAAGGATGGCATTCCTGTAAATATCGAAATTCTGGATACTCCCGAATATAGCTGTTGTCCTGGAGCTTCCAGTATAGGCTCAATAGCTGTAAAGTTTTTATTTATCCAGTTTATCGCCTGATAGTCGTATGAATCAAAATCTCTTGTGCCCGGCCGCGGTGACAAAGTTTCCATATACTTTATGCCATCTATTCTCGGTTTTTGAGTAAATCCGTTTGAACAAATAGCCATTTTTGTAAACCCACCGTATATCGGATAAAATATCACCGGCACCAAAAGAAATGCGAACGCCCCCACAAAAATATACTTTCCAATTTTATTTTTCATAATAAAAAGAAAAAGTGGCGCGAAGATAACCGTAACAATAAGTAACGCCTGCAAAAGGGTATAATTTGTTTTGTTGTCTATTACTCTAAAAGCAAAGGCTACTGCAAGAAACGCCACTACCACTCCGGCAATAATCCGGGCCCCAAACTTTTCCATACCAAATACTTTTTTCATAGACCCCACAACTTTATATAATAAGTATGGCACAGACACGGCGAGGAAAGTCCACGCCACCATATAAAATTTAAAGACTGTATTCATTCTGCCATCCGCAATAAATACCAATTCCGTCCCTAAAATTATAAACAAGGGCACCAACACACCCGTAATTGCAAAGGCTTCATTTTTATCTTTTGTATTTAGCAATGCCCAAAACAGCCCCGCTATCATTACAAATAAAATAGCGAAAGTGGTCTGGATAAAAAGCAATATCACAAATATTGCCACAACCGCCAGTAGGATATAGGCAGGAATTGCTGTCTGTGACTTATCAAAAATTTTATCCAGCATTTTTCCTATATATTTATGCGCCTTTCCTATTTTAAATCTTCCTAGTTTTATTTTTGTCAGGCTGTCCGAAATCACAGTAGCCTTCATCCATAGATACGCAAAAATGATTATGAAGAACACTGCGAAAAATTTAAACATAGTATAAAGCGACACGCGTTCTGTTTTGGAAATAAAATTTACCACTGTCTTGTACGGCGATACAAAGTTGGCGTGGAAAGAGTAAAATAACACATACCCCCCCACCAAAATAATAACAGCCACCACCACCGAATCAAAAAACGCGCCTGTCATATTTTTCACATTTTCAAAAACATTCTTTTTCTTTTTTTCATTATGCATCATATACCCTACCACCGCCATACACATAACAATAAACACAGCCATTGGTGGAAAGTTCCAGGTATTAATAGCGGTCATAGCACCAAAAAGTAATGCCACCATAATGGCAGTCAACCCTATGGAGACAGGCTCTTTTCCAAAACTCAATACCACATTACTCGTTTTATTTTCTGTCTTAACTACATTATACAAAACTGCTATCAACAACACGGTAAAAGGAATTACAATATTATGGGCATGTAAATCCCCGTATAGATAACTAAAGAAAGGCATTTCCGTTATGACAGGTGAGGGATATATCCTCGTCGGATCCCAAATAAACTGAAACGAAGTTAAGCGACCAAAAAAGTTCGCCACATTGCCTGACTCCAAAATATAAGTGTAGATCATTTCCAGGGTGTGAAAGTTTCCTGCCATTGCGAGCAAGAATCCAGCAAAAATTCCGTATTTGTATTTCCCAGTCATATTGTAGACAAGTGAGAATGCCGTAATAAAACACAGGGCAAAAAGCACAGCCAAAGATAGATTATAAGTGACCTGTGGCATATAACCGAGCATTTTTGAAACTGTCGCCATTATGAGCTGTCCCCAATAATAATAATTAAGTGTGAAGCCTGCCATCCAAGGGTCGTGCGGAGGAAATTTAATATCATTAAATATGGCCGACAGATACGCCATCCCCATAGGCTCGCCTCCTCCGTTATAGCCCTGTCCTGAAATGTTATGAATGTCTGGTGCGTATAGTTTGATAACTATAAAGAACAAATACGCCGCAAGAAAAATCAGCTCATTTTTTATTATGTGTTTTGAATTATTTTTTATATATTCATTTACCATTTTTTTATTTGTCCAATACCAGTATCCAGCCAAGCCCGCGAGCACTACGAAAAGTAGCCACAGATTAGCTTGGTGAAATTTCAAAAGCCCTACTGAGACCAGTATCCAGTTCACCCACGCGAAAATAAATATTCCCGTGGCTTTTGAAAGCCCATACCCCGCATCTTTAAAGTTTGTGAAAATTTTAAAATGTAATGGCATAGCAATCAACGCCAGCAGTTGTATCGCAAGATACCAAAAAAACACCGACATAGAAGGCAGGAGGGACACTATTTTGTCCCTGAGTTGTCCCATATTCGGATTACCATACCCCTTTTTCACTCCAAACTTTGCCTGGGTATTTTTCATCCCTTCAGCGAGAAGGACTTGTATGGCGTCTTTTGTAAGGTACTTTTCATTTTTAAAAATATATACATGCGGGTGATCGTAAAGTTGAAAGCTCTCATCCGCTTTGTCATCTTTTATTTCAATACCAAAAAGTTTTGGATAAACCGCTTTTTCATAGGCCTTTGAATACCCAAGTTTCTCAGGGGTATGTATCATAGTGCTATAATAAAAATAATTAAGCGGATACTTGTCAGGAATTCTTTGATAAGTACCGTAGGCGCGTTTATCCGCCATCATGACATAGTCAGTGCTCGCAAGTTCATTGGAAAGCCTATCAAGTTTCCACGGTTGACTATCTGGTTCCTGATCCGGCCACTGTGCATTACTATACATACCAGAACTTTTTCCATCCGCAGAAACCGGGAGATCATCTCCCCACGCTTCATTTAAAATTTTTGTTTGTCTCGGAGGCATTACATCCACTTTCATAGTTGGGACATTTTTATAGAACCACCGCGAGGCCTGTATCCAGGTATGCGAGTTCGTGTACACATTCATAAAAGCAAGGCCATAGAATATCGCGCCCCCTGCCACTATCCATTTTATAGCAGTCACAATTCTTTTATTTTTTATCCATATGGACATATCATACAAAAGTTTCGCCGCCATAATAGCGAGAAATGGTGTAAACGGAAGCATATATCTGTTAAATTTTCCAAAAGATCTGCCCACTATCAAAAAGTAAGGCACTGCCCAAGCAAGAATTATCAGCATTTCTTTATTGATAGCTTTGCCGCGTTTTAAATTCCAGACCATGAGCCCTGCGTAAAATAAAAAAGCAAAAATAGCAAAAGCTCCGTTAGGAATTCCCATAGAATACACTACCAGATTATTAATAAAGAAAAGATACGGAGTGGTGTTCAAATACTGCCTGTTATATGGCACATCCGCTTCACCTGTG